>JAJZPK010000112.1 GCA_021811205.1 Pseudomonadota bacterium | reverse complement strand
CAAGAAGCACCTGGGCACGAGCTTCCTTCTTTTTTGCTTGATCTTCACTTGCCATAATTTTCCTCATTATCAATGTTTGTAAAAACCATCAAACTTCTTTTTCCGTGGCAGATCGAGCATGGAGTCGATCTGTAGATCGCTTCATCTCCCGGCCTTCATCCGCCTGAGGTTAAACTCGCCCCATGTCTCCCCGGGGCGAGCCTCATTGTTGCTGTTGCTGTTGAAATAGTTGAGGTTGTTGTTGGGAGGGTAACTAACTGATTTATCGCGATTGAGTTTAAACAGAACAGATTTTCTGTGGATAACTTCCCTCAACTGATCAGACTGAACGCGATCTACCTGACGCCAGTAAATAGCAAGGCTCCTCCCCGTCTTGAACGAGTGAAAACGCAGCCAGTCCAGAACATAGACCTCGCCCGTTTTCCAGTCGGCATCGATCAAATCCCGGCGCTGAAACTCATGAAGTGCGTCCTGGACTGCTTGCTCTTTGATGCTTACCGAAACAGAGAACATGGAAAGCGGGAGCAGGAAACAACCGCTGCAATTCTGGAATCGGTTTGCCCAGAGCGCACAGACAATCAGTTTCTGATCAGGTAGGAGATTTTCTACGCGAGGCCAGCTCATCAAGTTGGTTGGAATAATGGTGCGATCGCCGCTCATATCGCCCTCCCCGCCAAGCGCTCGGCGTTTGTCGGTCGCCCGCGCCCCCGCTTTACTTTCTCCTCGAAGGTCGTGGTCGGATCTGCCAAAAAGGACGCCAAATCGGTCACTTTGACCATGTTGTGACCGGCAATCTTGAAAATTGGAAGTGGGAAGCGAGATTTGCAAATTGCCGTTCTGACTGCAATATCGGTCCAATCCCCTTTTATTTCACGAGCGGCCTCGTAGGCAGTCACGATGTGTCGCTGCCCAAATTTTTCGTAAAGCCTTTCAAAAATTTGTGATGAATTCATTGGTTCGCTCCGGCGAAGAAAACGGAGCGCGATTCGCGCGCGCAATCGCGGCGAGGCTAGACTCTTCTGGTGAGTATGGACCGGGATGACCCCTTACGGCTGGCCTCGCTCAGGCGAGGCGGTGCCGAGGAGGAGAAAGAAGAACCGAAAGGGGACGAGTGATGAACTCGTCGTTTCCAATGAAAATAATGCTGACCAAGAGCGACAACAAATTGAGAAAAGAATGAGCTACACGACGAAGCAGGTGAATAAGGCCATGCAAAACAACAAACCGTAGAAAAATCGCGCTCGCAAGAAAAACCGGACTGGATTTAAGCGCAAAGACAGAAAAATCACAAACCTCGTTCGCTCCGCCTCCGTGAGCAACAATTAGCAGAGCGCTAACCATTAGACCTATGCCGATACAAAGCAGGAACGACGAAAGCCATCCGCTTCTTGAAGCAGCAAGCCGAAGGATTTCCGCATATTTTCGGTCCATTCGGGAAAACTATCACGATGCGAAAAACGAGTCAACAATCAATCTTGTCGGGCCACAAAGGGCAACAAATCGACAGTGGAGGAGGGCTTTTCTGATGTACAAATCAAAATTTGTACATCAATTTGTACATCGAAATCGCGATTTTGTACATCAAATCGAAACGGAAGGAAACGCACAGAAACAAATCAAAACAGAATTTTGATTGTTATTCAGATTGTTAGATGGGGTGGCTGATGGGACTCGAACCCACGACGACAGGAATCACAATCCTGGACTCTACCAACTGAGCTACAGCCACCATAGAAGATATTGGCGTGCCCGACAGGAATCGAACCTGTAACCCCCAGCTTAGAAGGCTGGTGCTCTATCCGGTTGAGCTACGGGCACAGAGGCCGGGCCGACCTATGGTCGGGGTGGAGAGATTCGAACTCCCGACATCCTGGTCCCAAACCAGGCGCGCTACCAGGCTACGCTACACCCCGGAAGGCGAGACTATACCCCTACCCGCGGAAAAGGTCAATTCGACCTTCTTCCGGGACGGGGAAAACACTCTTGTGATATGATCGATGATATGCTATTTAATCGTTTTTGCTCGAAACAGGAAAGAATGATGCCCGAAGAAAAAGTAAAGATTCCCTACGTGCCCGAGGAAGGCGAGGAATACATGAACCCGAAACAGCTCATGCATTTCCGGAAAATTCTCGAAGGCATGAAACTCGAGCTCGGCCAGGATATCGACAGGACCGTCCATACCATGCAGGACGAGGCCACCGTATTTGCTGACCCCAACGACCGCGCAAGCCAGGAATCCGACATGGCGCTCGAATTGCGGAGCCGCGATCGCGAGCGCAAGCTGATCAAGAAGATCGACGAGATCATCGCCAAGATCGATACCGGCGAATACGGTTACTGCGAAAGCTGCGGCGTCGAAATCGGCCTGGGACGGCTCGAGGTGAGGCCCACCGCCACCCTCTGCATCGACTGCAAGACCCTCGACGAGATCCGCGAAAAGCAGATCGCAAAATAAGCGCAAGGCCATCCGGCCTTGCCATACATCATGCAAGAAGAACAGAGCAAGACGAGCCGCAAGAAGGAAATGCAGGCCCTTCAGGACATGGGCGAAGATCTGGTCGGGCTTTCCTCAGCACGCCTGTCGGAACTGGAACTGCCGGAGAAGCTCATGGAAGCCGTGCTCGAGGCGAAAAGGCTCACCCAGTTCGGCGCAATCCGCCGTCAGATGCAGTATATCGGCAAGCTGATGCGCGAGGTCGAAGTGGATGAAATCAAGGCGAAGCTCACCCTCTGGGATGCCCAGTCCAAGGAAAATGCAGTCGAGCTTCATCAGGTCGAGCGCTGGCGCAACAGGCTGCTGGACGAGGAAAATGCCTTCGAGGAATTCGCGAGAAGCTATCCGCAGGCCGACAGGACCCATATCCGCAATCTCGTGCGCAGCATCCAGAAGGACAGAGCGGCGGGCAAGCCTCCCAAGCAGTTCCGGACCCTGTTCAGGGAACTGCGCGATATCATCAGGGGCGATCAGAAGACCGGAATCGTGTAAAATCGATCCATGCTCAACGAACGCGCACAAGTCCTACTCAAGACGCTGATCGAAAGATACATCGAAGAAGGCCAGCCCGTCGGTTCGCGCGCCTTGTCGCACTATTCAGGGCTCGAATTGAGTTCGGCGTCGATTCGCAACGTGATGGCCGATCTCGAAGGGCTCGGCTTCGTCGAAAGCCCCCATACTTCTTCCGGCCGCGTGCCGACCGCGAAGGGCTACCGCTTCTTTGTCGACAGCCTGCTTGTCGTCAAACCGCTTGAGCAGCGCGAGATAGAACAGCTGGGCGGCAACCTGCTGCCAGACAATCCTTCGCGGCTCATCAACGCAGCATCCCACCTCCTGTCCGACCTGACCCGCTTCGCCGGCATCGTCATCGCCCCGAAACGTGATGCTCAGGCTTTCCGACAGGTCGAATTTCTGAAACTCTCGGAAAAGCGCTTGCTGCTCATCATCGTCACGTCAAACGGCGACGTGCAAAACAGGGTGCTCTTCACCGAGAGAAGCTACACATCGTCCGAGCTCACCGAAGCTTCCAATTACCTCAACCGGAATTATGCCGGACTCACCCTGAACGAAATCCACAGGCGCGTGAAGGATGAACTTGGGCAGCTGAAGAGCAATGTCAGCGAACTGATGTCGGCCGCGATCGAAACCACGACCCGAACCGACCTTGAAGAGGAATGCGTCATTTCAGGGGAACGCAATCTGCTCGAAGTCCACGACCTGTCTTCCGATCTGGCCAACCTGAAGCGCCTGTTCGAGCTTTTCGAAAAGAAGACCATGCTCCTTCAGCTCCTGGACGCGAGCCGCACTGCCCAGGGCATGCAGATCTTCATCGGATCAGAGTCCGGCCTCGGCCAGCTCGACGAATGCAGCATCATTACCGCCCCCTACGGCACCGAAAATCAGGTCGTGGGCACATTGGCCGTGATCGGCCCCAAGCGCATGGCCTACGAACGCGTCATTCCGATTGTCGATATCACCGCCAAGCTTTTGAGCGGCGCACTTTCCCATCACTGATGCATACATCCGAAACTCCCTACAGGCATGGCCAGCAGAAAAGAACAGGCGTGCTCATCGTCAATCTGGGCACACCTGAAGCGCCGACTAAGGAGGCCTTGAGACCCTATTTGAAGGAATTCCTTTCCGATACGAGGGTGGTCGAGATTCCGCGAGCCGTCTGGTGGCCGATCCTGAACGGTATCATCCTCAATACCCGCCCTGCCGAATCGGCAAAAAAATATGCATCGATCTGGACGAATGAAGGCTCTCCCCTTAAAGTCCATACCGCAAGGCAGGCAGATCTCCTCAGGAATGAGCTCGGAAAGCTCGATCACCCGCCGCTTGTCGAATATGCGATGCGCTACGGAAATCCTTCGATTGCAGGCGTCCTCGAGAAAATGAAGCTTGAAGGATGCGACAGGATCCTCGTCATTCCCCTTTATCCGCAGTATGCCGCAAGCTCATCGGGTACCGTGTATGACGCGGTATTCAAGGTTCTTGAGGCGATGAGACCCCCCCCTGAGCTGCGCATCATCAAGCACTTTCACGACGACAAGGGCTACATCGATGCGCTGGCTGAAAACATCTCGAATTACTGGAAAAAGAACGGCAGACCCGAAAAGCTCCTGATGAGTTTTCATGGCGTGCCGAGAAGAACGCTCGAACTGGGCGACCCCTACCATTGCGAATGTCTGAAAACAGGAAGACTGCTCTCGGAAGCACTGAATCTCACGGACGACGAATACATGATCTCCTTCCAGTCGCGCTTCGGACGCGCCGAATGGCTGAAACCCTACACGGTCGAAGCCGCGGAACAGTTCGGGAAGAAGAAAATTTCCAGGATGGACGTAGTCTGCCCGGGCTTCGTATCCGACTGCCTGGAAACGCTCGAGGAAATCGCCATGGAAGTGAAGCAGGTTTTCCTCAATGCGGGCGGAGGGGAATTCAACTACATTCCAGCGCTCAACGAAAATCCGGAATGGATAGCGGCTCTTGCACGCATCGCCACGGAAAATCTGCATGGCTGGCTGGACGCGCCCGCCGACATGGAAACGGGCAGGAAACTCGCCCTGTCGAAAGGCGCAAAAAACTGACTCTTGAAAATCGGATCGGCAGCGCCATATAAAAAAAGAATCAAGAGGAGGAAACTATGCAGGAAGATCAGAACGAAGCGCAAACCGAGTCCATCCCGGGCACGGAAGAACTGTTGAGGCAGGCCGAACTTCTCGTCGAGGAGCACAAGGACGCCTGGATACGCGCCAAGGCCGAGACCGAAAACGTCAGGAAGCGCGCTCAACTGGACATCGCCAATGCGCACAAGTACGCCGTAGAGAACTTTTCTACCGAACTGCTTGCCGTCAAGGACAGCCTCGAGAAGGCGATTTCGGTGGAAAACGCCACGATGGAAGCCATGAAGGACGGCATAGAGCTGACTTTGAAGCAGCTGAATGCCGTTTTCACGAAATTCAATCTCGAGGAAATCGACCCCGCGGGCCAGAAATTCGACCCGCACCAGCACCAGGCGATCAGCGCGATCGATTCCAAGGAGGCGCCCAACACCGTCGTGCAGGTGCTGCAGAAGGGCTACAAGCTCAACGACAGGATCATCAGGCCGGCGCTCGTCATCGTCTCGAAGAGCGCTTGAAATTTTGCGGCGCGCCCGCATATAAGGCTCAACCTATCAAACATCAAGAAGGAATTGCAATGGGAAAAATCATCGGCATCGACCTGGGAACGACGAATTCCTGCGTCTCCATCATGGAAAACGGCAAACCCAAGGTCATCGAAAATGCGGAAGGCACGAGAACCACGCCTTCCATCGTAGCCTACACGGATGAAGGCGAAATCCTGGTCGGCGCGCCCGCGAAAAGACAGGCCGTCACCAATCCCAAGAACACCCTTTTCGCGGTAAAAAGGCTGATCGGACGCCGCTTTGACGAAAAAACCGTGCAGAAGGACGTGTCCCTCATGCCTTACACGATCGTCAAGGCGGACAACGGAGATGCATGGGTAGAAGTGCGCGACAGGAAAATTGCGCCGCCCGAAGTATCCGCACAGGTTCTGGTGAAGATGAAGAAAACCGCCGAAGACTATCTGGGCGAACCCGTCACAGAGGCCGTGATCACCGTTCCAGCCTACTTCAACGATTCCCAGCGCCAGGCAACCAAGGACGCGGGCAAGATCGCAGGACTCGAAGTCAAACGCATCATCAACGAGCCGACCGCAGCCGCGCTCGCCTTCGGCATGGACAAGAAGGAAGGCGATCGCAAGATCGCCGTCTACGACCTGGGCGGCGGCACCTTCGACATTTCGATCATCGAGATCGCTGAAATCGACGGCGAGCACCAGTTCGAAGTGCTGTCGACAAACGGCGACACGTTCCTCGGCGGAGAAGATTTCGACCAGAGGCTGGTCGATTACCTTGCAGAGGAATTCAAGAAGGAACAGGGCATCGATCTCAAGAACGACAAGCTCGCCCTGCAGCGCCTCAAGGAAGCGGCCGAGAAGGCAAAGATCGAGCTTTCCTCCTCCCAGCAGACCGAGATCAACCTGCCCTACATCACGGCGGATGCATCGGGTCCCAAGCACCTCGCGCTCAAGATCACCCGTGCGAAATTCGAATCCCTGGTCGACGACCTGATCGAGCGCACCGTGGAGCCCTGCAAGATCGCAATCAAGGATGCGGGCGTCTCCATTTCCGACATCGAGGACGTGATTCTGGTGGGCGGACAGACTCGCATGCCCAAGGTGCAGGAAAAGGTCAAGGCCTTCTTCGGCAAGGATCCCAGGAAGGACGTCAATCCCGACGAAGCCGTCGCAGTGGGTGCTGCAATCCAGGGCGGCGTGCTGCAGGGCGAAGTCAAGGACGTGCTGCTGCTCGACGTGACACCGTTGTCGCTCGGCATCGAAACCCTGGGCGGCGTGATGACCAAGCTGATCCAGAAGAACACCACGATCCCGACCAAGGCGAATCAGGTATTCTCGACAGCCGAAGACAACCAGACCGCCGTGACGATCCACGTGCTGCAGGGCGAACGCGAAATTGCCTCGGGCAACAAGAGCCTTGGCCAATTCAACCTGACCGACATTCCGCCCTCCCCGCGCGGCATGCCGCAGATCGAAGTCACTTTCGACATCGATGCGAACGGCATCCTGCACGTCTCCGCGAAAGACAAGGCCACCGGCAAGGAAAACAAGATCAAGATCCAGGCCAGCTCCGGCCTTTCCGACGACGAGATCAACCGCATGGTGAAGGATGCCGAAGCGCATGCGGCCGAAGATCGCGAAGCGCTGGAACTGGTGGAAGCCAGGAACCAGTGCGATGCAGTGATCCATTCGGTCAAGAAGATGCTCGACGAGCACGGCTCGAAGATCTCTTCCGACGAGAAGTCGAAGATCGAAGGCGCGATCAAGGCGGCCGAGGAAGCCGTTCAAGGCAGCGACAAGGAAGCCATCCAGGCGAAGCTGCAGGAACTCAGCAGCGCGTCCCAGAAGCTTGCCGAGGCGATGCAGGCAGCCGGAGGGAGCGAAGCACAGCCCCAGCACGCTGCTGCTGACGCAGAAGTCGTCGACGCGGAATTCGAGGAAGTCAAAGACAAGAAGTAATACAAGGACCGAAGGCGGGGCAACCCGCCTTCATTACATATAAATGAGCAAAAGAGATTATTACGAAGTCCTCGGGGTCGGCAGGGATGCCTCCGATGAGGACATCAAGAAGGCCTATCGCAAACTGGCCATGAAGCATCATCCGGACAGGAATCCGGACGATCCGAAGGCGGAAGAGCTCTTCAAGGAAGCAAAGGAAGCGTATGAGACGCTTTCAGACCCGCAAAAGCGCGTTGCCTACGATCAGTACGGGCACGCCGGATTCGAGGCCGGCGCGGGCGGATTCGGCGGTTTCTCGGGCGGATTTGCCGATGCCTTCGGCGACATATTCGGAGACATTCTCGGCGGCGGCATGCGCGGCGGCCGCAGCAATGTGTATCGCGGCGCCGACCTCCAGTACAACCTCGAAATCACGCTGGAAGAAGCCGCTCGCGGCACGGAAACCCAGCTCAGGATTCCCACCCAGCAGACCTGCGAAACCTGCAAGGGCAGCGGCTCCAAGCCAGGCACCCAGCCGGCCACCTGTCAGACCTGCGGCGGTCACGGTCAGGTCCGG
>JAJZPK010000111.1 GCA_021811205.1 Pseudomonadota bacterium | reverse complement strand
GAAGGGGATCACCGAAGATTACCTGAGCAGGCTGGTTGAGGGCTACAGCCGTTTCTTTCTGCATTACGATGCGGCGCCGGTTTTCATGGTCAACAGCGATAACTTCAATTTCATCGAAGAAAGCCACGATTTCGACCTGCTTCTGGAGCGCATCGAGCGGATGCGCGGCGGTCGGGAATTCTTCAGCAGAGGGGCCTGATGCAAACGCTCGCTTCCCTGCTTAAGATGCGCGAGGAAGGCATCCCCATTGCAGCGCTGACCTGCTACGATGCGAGCTTTGCGGCTCTCCTGGAGGCGGCGGGCGTGGATATCCTGCTGGTGGGAGATTCCCTGGGCATGGTGATTCAGGGGAAGGATACGACCCTGTCCGTTTCCATGGAAGAGATGACTTACCACACGAAATGCGTTGCGCAGTCTTCGAAGTCCTCCTTCATCATGGCCGACATGCCTTTCGGCAGCTATCAGGAAAACGCGGAAAAGGCTTTTTCGCATGCCGCGATGCTGCTTTCCGCAGGCGCTCACATGGTCAAAATCGAGGGGGGGCTGGCGATGTTCGATACGGTCCGCTTCTTGTCCGAGCGCGGCATCCCGGTTTGCGCCCATATCGGCCTCATGCCGCAGTCGGTGCATCGCCTCGGCGGCTACAGGGTTCAGGGAAGAACGGAGGAGGATGCGAAGCGCCTTCTCGGAGAGGCGGCTGCGCTCGAACAGGCCGGCGCTTCGATGCTGCTGCTGGAAGCGATTCCAGGGGAGCTCGCGGCCGAGATCTCGGAGAGCGTCTCGATTCCCACCATCGGGATAGGGGCGGGAAGCGCATGTTCCGGCCAGGTTCTGGTGCTCTACGACATGCTGGGAATTTATCCCGGCAAGCAGGCGAAATTCGTGAAGAACTACATGGCAGGCGCAAGCGATATCGGGGATGCAGTCAGGCGCTATGTCTTTGAGGTGAAAAGCGGCGTCTTCCCCGGCCCCGAGCATACCTTCTGATGGAAGTGCTGCGGACCATTTCCGCCCTGCGCGAAAGGTTGAAGGGCGAGACGGGCATTGCATTCGTGCCGACGATGGGGAATCTGCATCAGGGGCATCTTGAACTCATGCGCATCGCCAGAGAGCATGCCGGTTGCGTCGTCGCGAGCCTGTTCGTCAACCGGCTCCAGTTCGGGCAGGGCGAGGATTTCGATCGCTATCCCCGTACTTTCAACGAAGACTGCGAAAAGCTCGGAAAGGCAGGCGTCGACGTCCTGTTCGCTCCTGAAGAATCTGAGCTCTATCCCGTTTTGCAGGAAGTGACGGTAAATCTGCCGCCGATCGCCGAAGAACTGTGCGGCGCCAGTCGCCCGGGACATTTCCGCGGCATGGCGACAGTCGTTCTCAAGCTCTTCAACATTGTCCGGCCCCATTATGCCGTGTTCGGCAAGAAGGACTGCCAGCAACTCCATCTTGTCAGGAAAATGATTTCCCAACTCGATCTCCCCATTTCCATTGTCGCCGGAGAGACGGTGCGCGAGGCGGACGGGCTTGCCATGAGTTCGAGAAACCGCTACCTGACGGCAGCCGAGCGCCTGGAGGCAACGCGGCTCCATTACAACCTCGAGAAGGTGAAACTTGCGCTGGTTGCCGGCGAAAGGGATTTCCGGCGACTCGAGTCGGAAGCGCGACAGGATCTTGCAAATCGCGGCTGGAAGGTCGACTATCTGGAAGTCAGGGAAGCGGAAAGCCTGGAGAAGCCGGGGTCTTCCGATAAAAAGCTGGTTGTCCTGGGTGCTGCATGGCTGGGGAAGACGCGCCTCATCGACAATCTCGAAGCGAGTTGATTCTATTGATTTTATTGATTGCCAATAGGTTGGAAAAAGTCTAGACTGTGCGTGGCCTAACAATAGACGCACCATGCAGAGCGAGCAACCAGACAATTTCAATGAATTCGGCGCTTCCAGCTTCGTCGTCAAGACTGGCGACGGCGTTTTTGTCGATCTTTCCAAACTCGAATCATCCGAGCAGTTTTCGCTTTTCGCAGAGCGTGTATTTTCGACCGGATACTTTTTTTCCGATCTCGACTACACGGCATTTCTCGAGCTGCTCAGTGAATATACCCCCGAGATGATCGCCGCGAAGAATCCTTCCGCGGTAAAGCGGTCCGGAACGATGCGCTTTGCTTCCAATATCGTGGTTTTCCCCCCCGAAAGGCTGAAATTTTACAGGGATGCGCGGATTTCTTCAGGGAAGGCGGAGTACCTGTTCGAATCGATCCTGATCGACAAGACGGTAGAGGAACCCCTCTATGCCGAGAACGCGGACGGGGTACAGGAAGTCGTCGGTGTCGAGCAGAGAACCGTCACGGTAAAGGATGCGCTTTCCTTCGACGAATTCGTCGCTGCCATGTGGATGAAGGGCATCCGCTTCGGCATCGACGCCGATGTCGTGAAGTCACTCATTGCAAGCGGCAAAACGGGCAGGTTCACTTTCGCCAGAGCCCTTCCTCCCAGTAACGGACAGGATTCCAGCCTGAAAGAAGAAACGAGCAAGCTTCACAGGGACAATTCTCCGCGCAGGCTGAGCGATGGAAGATTCGACCTGAAGCAATTCAGCAACCGATTTCCGCAGATCAGGGAGGGAGAGCGCCTTTTGAGAAAGTCTCCGCGCGTCCTGGGTACCCCGGGCATGGACCTCACCGGGAAACCGATCGAGCCCCCTTTGCCCGAGGACTTTGATCTTTCGGCTTTGGCTGGCGAAGGAACGCGTATCGAGACCACTGCCGACGGTGAATTCATCGTCGCCAGCATCAGCGGATTCCTTAACATCGACACTGCGACGAATCGAATCGCCGTCATGGAAAAGATCGTCAACTACAGTGGCGTCAGCATGAAGACGACAGGCGATATCTCGCTTGACGGGGAGCACTTCGAGGAGCATGGGGAAGTCCAGGAAAACAGGGTCGTCGAGGGGAAAAACATCACCCTCATGTCGAATGTTTTCGGGAAGGTCGTCTCCTCAGGCGGGAAAGTTCTGCTGAAGCGTAATCTTGTCGGCGGCTCGGCGGCGAATCATGACGGCGACATCACCGTGGAAGGTTTGTTATCGAGTGCGCTGGTTCATGCCAGGCATGGCACGGCCTCCATCAAGCGCGCCGAGAATTCCCTGATTGTGGGCGAGCGCGTGGTTGTCGAGTCTGCAAAAAACTGTACCATTGTGGGGGAGGCCATCGAAATCGAAATAGCGGAAGGATGCGCCGTAGCGGGAAAGGAAATTCACATCAAGATCGCCCACTCCCTCAGGGATGTCCAGACTGTGGTGTCGGTGTTGGTCCCGGATTTGTCCGGATTCAGGGCCAGAACCGCCGAAATCGGCAACCGGATCGATGAGATCGGGCTGAAAATCGAAGAAAGGCGCAGGAAATACGCTGCCATTACGGAACAGACGGACGTCAGGAGCTATCTTCTCATCGCGGGAAAAGTCCAAAGGAAGGAGATCATCCTGACGGACGAGCAGAAGGCCAACTGGCAGAGGCTGGGGGCGAAGATCGCCCCCGAGTTGAAAGTCATTTCCTCCGTCAATTCGGAAATCCGGGCGCTTCAGGAGGAGCAGAAGGAGCTCGAAGAGGAAGTCGTTTCGATGGAGCAGGAGGGAAAGGAAGCCTCGCGCGGAATATCCTGTACCATCGACAGCGTCGCCAAGGATACGATGATATGGAAAAGGCATGCCGATCCTGTAACGCTTTTCGATCTTCCACACAAGGAATTGAGGGCCAGACTGCTCGCATCGGGACTGCCTGAAGACCGACTTCCTCTGGGCAATGGAAAATATTTCTGGGAATGCCCGGTGGGCTAACCGCCCATCCTGGAGTCGATCTTTTTTCGATCAAGGTGCGGTGCGAAAAGGCTGATGAAGTCGTACATGTATCCTCTCAGGTAGCTGTTTTTCCGGATTGCGATTCTCGTCATGCTGGGTTCGAAAAGATGCGATGCGTCGATCGCTCTGAGATCACGGTCGCGATGGGAATCGAAAGCCATTTTCGCCAGTATTCCCACGCCGAGCCCCATTCCCACATAAGTCTTGATGACGTCCGAGTCGATCGCGGTCAGGACGACATTCGGGCTCAGCCCCTTCGCTTCGAAGGCCTTGTTGATCTTGGAGCGCCCGGTGAAAGCGAAGTCGTAGGTGATGATCGGGTATTGCGCAATGTCCTCGATCCTGAACGGCTTGCTTCTCAATAGCGGATGCCCGGGCGGCGTCACCACGCAACGGTTCCATTCATAGCACGGCAGCATCACGAGATCCTCGAAAAGCTCTATCGCCTCGGTGGCGATGCCGATGTCCACTTCTCCCGATCGCACCATTTCGGCGATCTGCAGCGGGCTTCCCTGGTGCAGGTTGAGCGTGACCCCGGGGTAAAGCGCGATGAATTTCTGCACGACGGCGGGCAGTACGTAGCGCGCCTGGGTATGCGTTGTGGCAATTTTGAGGCACCCCATGGGCTGATCGCCGAATTCCTCCCCGACCCGTTTCAGGTTCTCCGCATCCTGCAGCATGCGCTGGGCGATCGAGACCACGACCTGCCCCGGTTCGGTCACCGCAACCAGGCGCTTGCCGTTGCGCACGAAAACATCGATGCCGAGTTCTTCTTCGAGCAGCCTGATCTGCTTGCTGATTCCGGGTTGGGAAGTGAAAAGCGAGCCTGCCGCATCGGAAACGTTCAGATCCTGACGCACGATTTCGCAGAGATAGCGCAATTGTTGAAGCTTCATCCTTTCCTCGCTAATTCCTTGTGGTTATAAAACTCTAACATAAAATTATTTAAGAATATATAGCTCGCTTGCTATCATGAGTCCACTCGGTACTTCTGAAGGAAGCGAATGAATTTCGGATATGCCCTGTCCGGGCTGCTCATAGGCTCCATCGTGGGCATGACGGGGGTCGGCGGCGGATCGTTGATGACCCCGCTGCTCGTGATCGTATTCGGCATCCCCCCTGCAATCGCGGTGGGAACCGATCTGCTCTATGCCGCGATCACCAAGGCGGGAGGCGCATGGGTGCATGGCGCGAGCGGCCATGTTAACTGGAAGATCGCCATGTTGCTTGCATCCGGCAGCATCCCTTCTGCCATTCTGAGCATCCTGGTTCTGAAGCATCTGTCCGTGGACAGGCATGCCATGGCCTCCGTCGTATCGACTACCCTCGGGGTTGCGCTCATCCTCACCTCCGTCGCGCTTTTTTCCAGAGGCAGGATAGGGAAACTCGGCAGGATTGCGGAAGACAGGATTGCCATTGCGACAGTGATCCTTGGAGTGGTCCTGGGTTTTCTCGTCACTTTTTCTTCGGTCGGAGCCGGCGCGCTCGGCACGGTCGTACTGTTCTACCTGTATCCGCGCTTGTCCGCAACCGGCGTGGTCGGGACAGATATCGCGCATGCCGTTCCCTTGGCGGCCATTGCGGGGCTGGGATACGCAGCTCTGGGAACGGTCGATTTCCATCTGCTGGGCAGCCTGCTCTTGGGATCATTGCCGGGAATTTATATCGGCAGCCATATCGGCTCGAAGGTTCCCGAAAAAATGCTGAGAGGGGCATTGGCCAGCATGCTGATTTTGATCGGCGGTAAATTGGTGTTTTGAAAAAGGAAGAATCATGAACGAAATTTTGACGAATTCCGAAGAGATCGATCGTTTCGAGGCGGCACTCGCAGGCTATTTCAACCTGCAGATCGACGCCGAGCGTTTCACCGCGATTCGGTTGCAGCAGGGGGTCTATGGGCAGCGCCAGGACGGAGTCAACATGCTGCGCGTGAAGATTCCGGGAGGCTCGCTCAATCCGGCGCAGCTCGATGCGATAGCCGATGTATTGGATACCCACTCGCAAAACGATACGGTGCATGTCACGACACGCCAGGATATCCAGATCCATTCCGTGCCGCTTGCCGAGACCCCTGCGGCCATGCGCATCCTGGAAAGGGCTAATCTCACCACCAGGGAAGCCTGCGGCAATACCGTGCGCAACATCACCGCCTGCCCCATGGCAGGCGTGTGCCCCAGGGAGCATGTCGACGTATCTACGCATCTCGAAGGGGCGGTGCTGCATTTTCTGAGAAATCCGCTCAGCCAGCAGATGCCCCGGAAATTCAAGATCAGCCTCTCGGGCTGCGAAGCCGACTGCGCCCAGGCCATGATCCACGATGTCGGCATCGTCGCAGTGAGTGATGAAGGGCGTTTCGGGTTCAGGGTTTACGCAGGAGGGGGGCTGGGGCACAAGCCTCATGAAGCCATAGTCGTCGAACCTTTCGTCGAGGAAAAGGAACTGCTCATCGTGATGGAGGCCCTGGTTTCGCTCCATAACCGCTATTCCGACAGGACCAAGCGCGCCAAGTCCAGAATCAAGTTTCTGGTCGACCGCTTCGGTGCGGAAGGCTTCGTCGAAAGATATCGCGAGGAACTGAATGTTTCCCGCAGCGCGCTGGCGAAGCATCCTTATCCCGAGGGAAGCTGGAAGAAGGGCGAAGCGGTAACGCCCTGCGGTCAGGGTGCGCCGAGGAGCGTTTTCCGGCAGAAGCAGGAAGGGCTGTTCGTTTTCCCCATTGCGCTTTCCCTGGGTAACCTCTCTTCCAGCCAGTTGAGGGGGGTCTCCCGGATCTCGCAAAGGCATGGCCTCGAAGCCTTGCGCGCTACCCAGGACCAGAACCTCATGATTTTGAACGTGCCGGGAGAAAAGCTCCCCGGATTGCGCGAGGCGTTTTCGGAACTCGATCTCAAGGAACCTCGTGCAGGGGACAATGTGACCGCCTGCCCCGGAACCACCACCTGCAGGCTGGGTATTTCCTCCAGCATGGTCTTGGCGCCGAAGCTCGATGGCGGAAAAAGCGACCTGCGCATCAGGGTGTCGGGGTGCCACAACGGATGTGCCCAGCCAGAGACGGGAGACATCGGCCTCTACGGGGAAGGGCGGCGCATCCACGGCAAGCTCGTTCCGCATTACCAGCTCTACCTGGGCGGAAACGGCATGGGGGAAGGTGCGCTTGCGATCAAGGGCCCTTCGGTTCCCTCTGCCAGGATAGAGGAGGCGATCTCTCGCCTGAAAGGAGCCCATGGAGGCAATGGGTCCTTCTTCGACTGGGTAAGAGACAGCGGGCAACACGTTATCAACGAACTGCTCTCGGATCTCGTCGAAGTGAAATCCGACGAAATACTCGCTGTTCTGCACGATCACGGGGAATCCAGGGAATTCAAGGTGCTCCAGTTGGGCGGCGGCGAGTGCGCGGGCGCATCCCAGGTCAGGATCGGATCGAGTTTTTTCGAGGCGGCTCATGAGCGGCGCTATCGCGATGCGCTTTTCATGCAGCGCAAATACGGGGAGGCTGCGAAATGCGCCGAATCCATCCTGACCCTGATCGGACAGGGGCTGGTGCATCTTCACGGCGGCAACACCGGGGATGCGCTTGCGGAGATTTCCGAACATCTGAAATCCCTGGTTCCCGGGAAATTGAGCGAGCTTTTCGAGGATATCGTCAGGCGCCTTCAGGATTCGGAAACGGATTCGCTCTCCGGACTCTTCAAATCGCTCGATGCCTGGACCCGGGAGGCTGCCGAATATTGCCTGCAGCACGATGGACAGCTCGAGTTGAGCGAAGCGTTGCCGAGGGCTGCCTGACATGGAAAAAATAGAAGCATTGCGCAATACCCTGGAAAGCATTGCATCCAGTCATGCCCCGGCATGCCTTGCGAGCAGCTTCGGCGTGGAAGATATGGTGCTGATCGACATGATAGCGAGGCACGGCATTCCTGTTTCCGTTTTCACGCTGGACACCGGGCGACTTCCGGAAGAAACCTATCAGCTGATGCAAAAAACCAGGCAGCGTTACGGACTGGAAATCGAGGTTTACTTCCCGAAAGCGGGTTCGATCGAGGCTTATGCGGAAAGGAACGGCCCGAACGCCTTCTACGATTCGGTCGAGTTGAGGAAAACCTGCTGCCAGATCAGGAAGGTCGAGCCGCTCTCGCGGGCGCTAAAAGGCAAGGGAGCATGGATCACCGGCATGAGGCGACAGCAGTCCCCGACGCGCAGCGACCTGGCGGATGCGGTCTATGACGAGGACAACGGCTTGCACAAATATAGTCCGCTGCTGGAGTGGTCCGAGACGGAAGTGTGGAATTACATCCGCATGCAGAACGTCCCTTACAATG
>JAJZPK010000110.1 GCA_021811205.1 Pseudomonadota bacterium | reverse complement strand
ATTCCTGCCCGGCTCCCTGGTCGACACCCGTCCGATCAAGGATACCTCGCCCTATGAAGGCAAGGATCTCGAATTCAAGGTCATCAAGCTCGACCGCAAGCGCAACAACATCGTCGTCTCGCGCCGCGCAGTCATGGAAGCGTCCCTGGGCGCCGACCGTCAGGCTCTGCTCGAATCGCTCCAGGAAGGCGCGATGGTCAAGGGCATCGTCAAGAACATCACCGACTACGGCGCATTCGTCGATCTGGGCGGCATCGACGGCCTGCTCCACATCACCGACCTCGCCTGGCGCAGGGTCAAGCATCCTTCCGAAGTGCTGGCCGTCGGCGACGAAGTCGAAGCCAAGATCCTCAAGTTCGACAAGGAAAAAAACAGGGTTTCCCTGGGCCTCAAGCAGCTCGGAGACGATCCCTGGGTCGGCCTCTCCCGCCGCTACCCGACGGGAACCCGTCTGTTCGGCAAGGTCAGCAACCTGACCGACTACGGCGCATTCGTCGAGATCGAACCCGGCATCGAAGGCCTGGTGCATGTCTCCGAAATGGACTGGACCAACAAGAACGTTCATCCTTCCAAGGTCGTCCAGCTCGGCGACGAAGTCGAGGTGATGATCCTCGAAATCGACGAGGAGCGCCGCAGGATTTCGCTCGGCATGAAGCAGTGCATGCCCAATCCGTGGGATGAATTCGAAATGTCCCATCAGAAGGGCGACAGGGTGCGCGGACAGATCAAGTCGATCACCGACTTCGGCGTGTTCATCGGGCTGGCAGGCGGAATCGACGGACTCGTCCACCTTTCCGACCTTTCCTGGACGTTGCCCGGCGAAGAAGCAGTGCGCAACTACAAGAAGGGCGACGAACTCGAAGCCGTCGTGCTTTCCATCGATACGGAAAGGGAGCGCATCTCCCTGGGCGTCAAGCAGGCCGAAGGGGACCCCTTCAATGCATTCGTCTCGACCCACGACAAGAACAGCATCGTGACCGGAACGGTGAAATCGATCGACGCCAAAGGCGCGGTCATCGAGCTCGGCGAAGACATCACCGGATACCTGCGCGCATCCGAAATTTCTCGCGACAGGGTCGACGATATCCGCAATCACCTGAAGGAAGGCGATGAAGTCGAAGCGGTGATCCTCAATGTCGACAGGAAGAATCGCGGCATCAATCTGTCCATCAAGGCAAAGGAGCAGATTGAGGAATCGGCTGCGATGCAGAAAATCTCGACGGAAAACAGCGGTAATGCAGGTACGACGAGCCTGGGCGCACTTCTGAAGGCCAAGCTCGAAGACAAGAAGAACGAACAATAAAGGATTTGCCATGACGAAGTCCGATCTGATCAACCGGCTTGCGGAAAAACATCCACAACTCGTCCTCAAGGACGCGGAAATGGCCGTCAAGATGGTCCTGGAAGTGATGGCGACCAGCCTCGCAAGCGGGCAGAGGATAGAGATCCGGGGGTTCGGGAGTTTCAGCCTGAATCACCGCCCGGCAAGAATGGGCAGGAATCCGAAATCGGGTGAAAAGGTCATGGTTCCGGAAAAACACGTACCGCATTTCAAGGCAGGAAAAGAACTGAGAGAACGGGTCGACGCCAAGAAATAACCAGATGACTCGCACTATCGGTTAAAATGATGGCGGCAGGCCGAAAGGCATTGCCGCCTTTTCTTTTACAGGTTGACCATGCGTTATCTGCTCTGGACTTTAAGAATATCGCTGTTCCTTCTTCTTTTCGGCTTCGCTCTGAAGAACGATGAGCCTACCGTATTGCATTATTATCTCGGATACGAATGGCATGCCCCGCTCGCGCTGCTCCTGCTCATATTTTTTGCGATCGGCGTCGGCGTCGGCCTGATGGCCGGATTCACCACGATATTCCGGCAGAGAAGGGAAATCGCCCAGCTGAAAAGCAAAGAAAAAGTCTGAAATGGAATTCCAGTATTGGTGGTTTCTCGCCCTCCCCTTTTTCTTCGGCCTGGGATGGATAGCCGCAAGAATAGACCTCAAGCATCTGCTCTCGGAATCGCGCGCCCTTCCCCAGTCCTATTTCAAGGGGCTCAACTTCCTCATGAACGAACAGCCGGACAAGGCAATCGAGGCATTCGTCGACGTAATCAAGGTCGAACCCCAGACCATAGAGCTGCATTTCGCGCTCGGCAACCTGTTCAGGCGGCGTGGCGAGATCATGAGGGCGATCAAGATGCACCAGTCCCTGCTCGAGCGGGACGACCTCGACGAGGAACAGAAGCTCTATACCCTTTTCGAAATCGCACAGGATTATCTCAAGGCGGGACTGCTGGATCGGGCCGAAGAATCGTTCTCCAAGCTCGAAGGCACGATGTACGCCGAATCGTCCCTGAAATTCCTGCTGGAAATTTTCGAGCAGGAAAAAGACTGGCTGAAAGCGGTTGCAACCGCAGAACGTCTGGCGAAGCTTTCCGGGCAATCCTTGCAAAAGGAAATCGCCAATTTCTATTGCGAACTCGCCAGCCAGGAAATGATGAATTCCAAGGTGGGCGACGCGCGACAGCATCTAGATGATGCCTTGTCCGTGCACAGGCGCTGCGTTCGCTCCAACGTGCTGCTCGGCGACCTGGAAGCGGGGCAAGGGCGCTTCGAAGAAGCCATATCGGCATGGAAGCGCATCGAATCGCAAAGTCCCGACCATCTTTGCCTGGTATCGCGCAAGATGCTGGATGCATTCGACAGGATGGAACGGTTCGAGGAAGGGTTGCGCCTGCTGAAGGGCTATCTCTCGAGCTACCCTTCAGTCGAACTGTTGAACGTCGTTTTCGACGCGGAACTCAAGTCTCATGGCATGGAATCCGCCTACCATCTCGTCAGGGACGAACTCAGGCTTCATCCCAGCCTCATGGGCCTCGACAGGCTTCTTGAAGCTCAGCTGATGGAGGCGCCCATCGAGCGCAGGAAGGATCTGGAGCTCATCAAGAACCTCGTGCACCAGCATGCACAATACCTCGCACAGTACCGCTGCGAATCCTGCGGATTCAACGCGAAGCAATTCTATTGGCACTGCCCTGCATGCGGCGGATGGGAAACATTCCCGCCCAAACAATCGGAAGAAAAATAAATGCATTCACCCCTCATCATCGCCCTGGATTTTCATGAAGCCGGACAGGCCATCCAGTTCTCGGAAAAGCTCGATCCATCGCTTTGCAGGCTGAAGATCGGCAAGGAGCTTTTCACGAGCACGGGCCCTGCGCTCGTCGAAACTCTGATGAAAAAGGATTTCGAGATTTTCCTGGACCTGAAATTCCACGACATTCCCAACACGGTCGCATCCGCTTGCAAAGCCGCCGCGAAACTCGGCGTCTGGATGGTCAATGTGCATGCCCTGGGCGGATCCAGAATGATGATGGCTGCAAGGGAGGCTTTGGCAGGCACGGAAACCAAGCTCATCGCCGTCACCCTGCTGACCAGCATGGGAAGCGAAGACATTCGCGAAATCGGTCTCCATGGAGAACCCGCGGAAATAGTCGCCCGCCTTGCCTCGCTCGCGAAGACAGCGGGACTCGACGGGGTGGTTTGCTCTGCGATGGAAGCGGCCATGCTCAGGGAAAAATTCGGCCAGGATTTCTGCCTCGTCACTCCCGGGATCAGACCCAAGGGTTCACCTGACGACGACCAGAAAAGGATCATGACGCCGAAGGATGCAATCCGCGCCGGATCGGATTATCTCGTCATCGGAAGACCCGTCAGGGAAGCGATGGACCCGAACCGGGCAATGGAAGCCATACTCGAGGAGCTGAAATGAATCTTCCTTCATTTTCAGATGCGAAAGTGCTGATCGTCGGAGACATCATGCTCGATCGCTACTGGTTCGGGGATGTCGACCGGATTTCACCCGAAGCGCCTGTCCCGGTCATCAAGGTAGGCCGTGTCGAGGATCGCGCAGGGGGGGCTGCGAATGTCGCGCGCAATGTGGCCTCACTCGGCGCGAAGGCCACGCTCCTTTCGGTCGTGGGCATGGACGAGCCCGGCAGCGCGCTGGAATCCCTGCTGAAGAGCGAGGGGGTGAAATCCGTCCTGCATCGCGACTCGGCCATTTCGACGACGATCAAGCTGCGCGCAGTGGCCAGACACCAGCAGCTTCTCAGGATCGATTTCGAAACGCAGCCCAGCTTCGAGATACTGGAATCCGTCCTCGCGGATTTTTCCAGGGAAGTAAAGAACACGGACGCCGTCATCCTTTCGGACTACGGCAAGGGCGGGCTGCATCACATCGAGAAGATGATCGCGATAGCGAGAGCTGAAAAAAAGCCGATTTTCGTCGATCCAAAGGGCGACGATTATGCAAAATACCGCGGGGCAACCATGATCACTCCGAACAGGAGCGAATTCAGGGAGGTTGCGGGCAGCTGGAAGAGCGAAGCCGAACTCGAGGAAAAGGCCCAGAATTTGAGACGACAACTCGAACTCGATGCGCTGCTTGTGACAAGGAGCGAAGAAGGCATGAGCCTCTACCGCGAAGAAGGCGCACTCCACGAAGGCGTGAAGGCAAGGGAAGTATTCGACGTCAGCGGCGCGGGAGACACGGTGATCGCGGCTTTCGCGGCCATGGCCGCATCGGGCGCCTCGTTCGCGGATGCAATGCACGTGGCGAACATGGCCGCAGGCATTGTCGTGGGCAAGCTCGGCACTGCGGTTGCGACAAGACAAGAACTGGAAAATCTGGAGGAATGATGGTTTACATTGTAACCGGGGCGGCAGGTTTTATAGGATCGAACATCGTGAAGGGCCTGAACGAGCGCGGCATCACGAATATCATCGCCGTCGACAACCTGAAGCATGCTCAAAAATTCAGGAACCTGACGGACTGTGAAATCGCGGATTATTTCGACAAATCCGAATTCCTTGAAAAGCTCCCAAGTCTGGGAAAAATAGCGGCCGTCCTGCATCAGGGCGCGTGTTCTGACACGATGGAATCCGATGGCCGCTACATGATGGAAAACAACTACCGCTATTCGCTCGCGTTGCTCGACCATTGCCAGCACAATGCCGTGCCTTTCATCTATGCCTCGTCCGCTTCAGTCTACGGATCGGGCACCGTATTCAAGGAGTCCAGGGAATTCGAATCCCCGCTCAATGTCTACGGCTATTCGAAATTCCTGTTCGACCAGATCGTGAGAAAAAGGATGGCGAATCAGACCGCACAGATCGCCGGATTCCGCTATTTCAACGTGTACGGCCAAAGGGAAACGCACAAGGGCAGGATGGCGTCCGTCGCCTTCCATTTCTTCAACCAGTACAGGGAAAACGGCTTCGTCAGGCTTTTCGAAGGTTCCGGGGGCTACGGCCCCGGCGAGCAGCAGCGGGATTTCGTTTCGGTCGAAGACGTGACCCGGGTCAATCTGTTTTTCCTGGAGCATCCGGAAATTTCGGGCATCTACAATGTCGGGACGGGCGCGTCCGAGCCTTTCAATTCTGTGGCCGTTGCGGCCGTCAATTCATGCCTTGCGCATGATGGAAAGGAACCGATGACCCTTGCCGAAATGAAGGAAAGGAACGTGATCCAGTACATTCCCTTCCCCGAGGGACTGAAAAAGCAGTACCAGAGCTATACGGAGGCGGATATCGGCGCATTGAGACAAGCCGGATACGACACGCCTTTCCTGACGGTCGAACAGGGCGTATCCAGATACGTGGAGCATCTCTTCAAGGGGCAGTGAATACGGGGGCGAAGCCCCCCCCTGTCGTCCTGAAATTGGTCGCCTGTCCCTGATAGAGCCTTGACGAAAGGAGCTGGACCTCTCCTTCGTAGGCGAAATTCCTGTAATCGTATTTCAGGATCCTGCCTTCGATTTCGAATTCCATGGCAGGCACATACTCCTGATAGACGTACTGTCCCTCCAGTATCTCTTCCCAGACCCTTCTCGTCAGTTTCTCCCCCCGATACACGGCCTTCGCTCCATATCCTGCCCATGGCTTGAAGAACAGTCTTCTTCTTTCCGACCAGAGCGCATCCGGATCCGCTTCCCTCACGATTCCGGTCCACGCTATGCCTCGGGTCAACAGCTTGACAGTGTCCTCATCGACGCCCATCGATTCCAGGGCATCGCGGCTCGACAGGACGGAAAGATTGCGCTTGTCCGCGAAAAGCGCATGCGCCCTGGGATGGGGCGTGATCACGGCAGCATCCTCGAGATAGGCTTGCCTCAAGGCATCATTGAGCTCGAACGAAAAGTCGGTCAGCCTGTTGTAGACGAGGTCGATTCTCTTGTTTTCGAAGTGAAGCTTGCCGTTTCTGAGTTCGAGATCGGATGCGTCGACGATGGACGCAGCAATGCCGTGCCGTTCGAACAGCTTCTTGAACAGGCAGAATTCCGGGTACAGGAACTGGGAAGCGCATTCCTCGTCGACGATGGCGATCCGCTCGAGGGGTTTGTCTCCACGCCTCATTCGCCATTCGTTCATGAACATGTCGAAGAAAACGTCCTCGAGGCGCGTATTCATGCCCCATGCGCGCAGAAGCATCACATTGAGATAGCCGCCGCCCGCATTGGTGTTGATCTCGATCAGCTTTGGACCGGTCTCGCCGATATGGAAATCGTATCCGAAAAAAACGCCCTTCGTCCCCGGGTCGAATCTCGCAATGTCAGGCGCCCATCGAAGCACCCTGTCCCGATAGGCATCGAGGATTGAAACGCGCTCGATAGAGCGGACGATTTCGGCCATCTTTTCGGCATGGTCCTTCGAAACCTGGACACTGTAGGGAGAAAACATGGCCTCGGGGAAGGCGGCCCCTTCCGACTCGCATTCGCGCCTGATCCTCGAAAAATCGGGAATCAATTCGCCAGCCACTCCTCCGCCTTGTGCATGTCATGGAAGACTTTGACTTCCGCATCGCTGAACATGCTGGAAATCCAGGCGAGCGACCCTATCCAGCTGCTGTCTGTAAGGACGGCGATCTTCTTGAAGGCGTAGGGATGGTTTTTTCCGAACTTGATTTCCTCCCAGACCATGTCAACGGTATACTTGATCATCTCCCTGAGGTCGAGCAGGAGATTCACCTGCCCCTTGAATTCCAGCCTGTAATTGACCGCATCTTCGAATTCCTTGAAGTCGGAGAGCGTGAATTCTCCGAATATGGTTGCGCAAAGCCGCCTTTCGTTGTGTTCAGTGGTGATCATGCCTTTTCCTTCGTTATTCGCCTCTGACGGCGTGTTTCGAACATCACAATGCCGCTTGTCACGGAAAGATTGAGGCTTTCCACCATGCCTTCCATGGGTATCCTGACAAGCCTGTCGCAATTCTCTCGTGTGAGCCGCCTCATCCCCGAGCCTTCCGCACCGAGCACCCAGGCGATTCGCCCTGCGAGTTTCGTATCGAAAAGGTCATCCTCTCCGTCCTCAGCCGTGCCTACAATCGTTATTCCGGCATCCTTCATCTGCCTCAAGGCTCGTGCCAGATTCGTCACGGTGATGAAAGGCACCGTCTCCGCCGCACCGCTCGCAACCTTGGCTGCAGTCGCGTTCAGCCCGACAGCTCTGTCCTTGGGCGCGATCACGGCATGCACCCCGAAAGCATCCGCTACCCGCAAACATGCGCCCAGATTGTGAGGGTCCTGCACGCCGTCCAGGACAAGCAGCAGCGCATCGTCGTCCAAGGTGTCGAGCAGGTCTTCCAGAGCAAGGTACTTGCGGGCATCCTCGACCTTCGCGACCACACCCTGATGCCTTGCATTGCCGGCCATGCCGTCAAGACGCGCGGAATCGAGATAATGCAATTTGATTTTATGCGCTTCCAGAAGCGATGCAAGCTGTTTGGCTCGCGGATCCCTGCGTTGCGAATCGAGATAAACCTCAAGCACGCTCTGGGGATGTTGCCTGATCCTGGAAGACACTGCGTGGAAGCCGAAAAGCAGCATTATTTCTTCTTGCGCGGTTTCCTGGGCGAATCAGGCTCGCCGTCCAGGACGAAGTCGATCTTGCTTGTCTCGAGGTCGACCCTGACGACCTTGATCCTGGCGCGGTCGCCCAGACGGAAGCGCTTGCCCGTCCGCTCGCCGACGATCTGGTGCAGTGCCTGGTCGAAATGGAAATAATCGCTTCCAAGTTCGGAAATATGCACCAGCCCTTCGACATAAACGTCGTCCAGCGCGATGAAAAGGCCGAATCCCGTCACCCCGCTGATCGACCCCTCGAAGCTCATGCCGATCTTGTCCATCATCCAGTAGCATTTGAGCCAGGATTCGACGTCACGGGTCGCTTCGTCCGCAC
>JAJZPK010000109.1 GCA_021811205.1 Pseudomonadota bacterium | reverse complement strand
TGGCGGACCGGGATGCGAATCCCGGTATCATTTGTCCGGCGAGTCCGTAGAAGGTCGCTGGCGACGAAAATTTGTAAAGATTGACCTTGCTCAATTCAAACCTTTATTCCAGAGAAATGCGCAGGGCTGCAGCGGCAGCCTTGGGCGTTGCAAGCAGGGCAAGCACCAGGAGCGCGCCCAAGATGGAAAGATGGCCTTGTGCGCCCAGTCCGGAGGTGCTTGCATCAACCGCCCCCGCGCCGAAGATCAGCGTGGGAATGTAGAGCGGTAAAACCAGCAATGATACCAGAACACCGCCTCCTCTCAAGCCCAGCGTCAACGATGCGCCGATTGAGCCCACCAGGCTGAGCACGGGCGTGCCGATCAGAAGGGAGGCGATCAGCACCCACAAGGCCTGTTCGGATAGGCCGAATTGCAGCCCGAGGAGCGGGGCAAAGGCAACCAGCGGCAATTCGGCCGTGATCCAGTGCACGATGGCTTTTGCCAGAACGATGAGGGCAAGCGATTCGGGGCAGAGCAGCATCTGCTCGAGCGTGCCATCCGCATGGTCGGCCGAAAAGAGCCTTCCCAGGGAGAGCATGGATGCGAGCAGAGCAGCCACCCAAACCACCCCGGGCCCCATCTGTTTCAGGAGCTGGGGTTCGGGGCCGACGCCGAGCGGAAAAAGGCTGGCCATGATGACGAAAAAGAACAATGTCGTCAGCACGTCCGATTTGCGCCGCATCGCGAGGAGCAGGTCGCGTTTCACTACCCACGCCAGGATCTTCATGAGTTGAGCCTGACTTCCTGAACGGATTTCGCGGCGATTTCCATTTCCTGGTGCGTGGTGAGAATGAGCATGCCCCCTTCGTCAAGATGCAGCTCGAACAGGGAGCGCATCATGCCTATTGCATCCGCATCGAGCGCGACGATCGGTTCGTCCAGTATCCAGAGCGGCGTTTTTGCAACGAGCAGCCTCGCCAGCATCACTCGGCGCCGCTGCCCTTGCGAGAGGACGCTCACAGGCAGGTGCTCCCGCCCTTCCAGTCCCATGCGTTCGAGCGCGTCATAGGCCTGTTCCTCGCTTATGTCGAAGCCGGCAAGCCCGCAATTGATGCGCAGGTTCTCGATGCCCGAAAGTTCATCCTTGATGCCGTTCAGGTGGCCGAGATAGGTGAGCGACTGGTTGTATTCTTCCGAATGCCTGATGTCGACATTGTTCCATTTGATCTCGCCGGATTCGGGCAGGATGAGTCCGCACAGCATTCTGAGGAGGCTGCTTTTTCCGCTGCCGTTGGGGCCTTTGACATGCAAAAGGCCGCCTGGCTCGAGCAGGAAGCCGACATCCGAAAAGAGTCTGCTGTCACCGCGCACGCATTCGAGTCGGGAGGCTTCGAACATCCGTTATTTCCAGTAAAAGGGTCAAGTATAACGGATTGTGGCGAGGCATAGAAACCCGTCAGGGAACCACTGATTTATTCCCGCGCAGACCATGCGGGAATAAATCAGTGGTTCCTTAGGTCTGCTTGAACTCGGAAGGGTCGAGCTGGTGCTTCTGCAACAGCTTGTAGAACTCGGTGCGATTGCGTTTGGACAGCCTGGCAGCCTGCGTGACGCTGCCCTCGGCGATTTTCAGGACGCGGATCAGGTAGTCGCGTTCGAAGCGGCGTCTGGCGTCTTCCAGGGAAGTGATCTGTTCTTCGGCGCTGATGGCGCGCTTGACGAGCGTCGGAGAAATGAGTGAGGAGGTGCACAGCGCCACGCTCTGCTCGACGACGTTCTGAAGTTGCCTGACATTGCCCGGCCAGGCTGCATTGACCAGGATCTCCGTTGCATCGGGAGCGAATCCGTTGATGTTCTTTTTGTATTTGGCTGACAGTTGCGCAAGGAAATGCTTGGCGAGCAATGGAATGTCTTCGCGCCGCTCGGAAAGAGGGGGGATGGCGAGCTCCACGACATTGAGCCGGTAATAGATGTCTTCACGGAATCTGCCGGATGCGACTTCCTCTTTCAGGTTCCTGTGGGTGGCGGAAATGACGCGCACGTCCAGCGCAATGGATTGCGAAGACCCGACAGGCGTGACCCGCTTTTCCTGCAGAACGCGCAGCAGCTTGCTTTGCAGGACAAGCGGCATGTCGCCGATTTCGTCGAGGAAGATCGTGCCGCCTTCCGCTGCCTGGAAAAGGCCCTTGTGGTCCCTGATCGCGCCCGTGAAGGCGCCTCTGACATAGCCGAACAGCTCGGACTCGAGCAGCTGCTCCGGAATTGCAGCGCAATTGATCGCGATGAACGGTTTTTCGGCGCGATTGCTGGCTTTGTGTATGGCCCGCGCGAAGCGTTCCTTTCCGGTTCCGCTTTCCCCGCGGATGACCACGCTTGCATCGCTTTGCGCAATCAGCTGCGCGCGCGCCAGGAGATCTTCCATGACCGGGCTTTGCGTGACGATTTCGTCGCGCCATTTTTCCTGGTTTGACGCGCCGGCGGAAAGCCTGAGGGCTTTTTTCACCTGATCGAGCAGCAGGGCGCTGTCGAATGGTTTCGTCAGATAGCTGAATACGCCCCTCTGAGTGGCGGCCACCGCATCCGGAATCGTGCCGTGCGCCGTGAGGATGATGACGGGAAGGGAAGGGTGAATGCGGTGGATATGCTCGAACAGCATCATGCCGTCCATTTCCTTCATGCGCATGTCCGTGATCACCAGTTGGGGGTGGAAAAGATCGAGCCGGTTGATGGCGCTTTCCGCGCTTGTCGCGGTTTCGACCTCGAATCCTGCGGATGCGAGGCGAATGGAAAGCAGCTGCAGCAGATCGGTGTCGTCGTCGACGAGCAATACCGAATGTTTCAAGGCTTCTCCATGCGGATCATGTTTTTTTCCATTTTCTTGATGGCGTCGATTTTCTTCCTGAGGTCCGAACTCAGTTTCTTTTCCGTCTTGAGCTGCGCTTCGAGCTGGAGCATCGAATTGGCCGATGCGGCCTGCTCACTCAGCATTGCGGCGAAAAGCGCGGCAAAACTTTCGAGCCCGGAATCTTCCCGTTGCTGTCGCGAATCGAGCAACTGGAGGGAAGCAGAGGGATCGCGAAACGGCGTATCCGGGAGCCAGAGCAGCAGGGCGAGCTTCATGCGGCTCGCATCGCTCTTTGTCTTCGAAAATTCGAGCGTCATGTTCTGATGTTCGCGGGCGAGTTCGGGGGGCGATAGTTTTTTCAGGCCGGCATAATATTGCATGAGAGCATCGAACCGGCTCGTTGCAACGGCTTGCGGCGCGCAGATCGTTGCGGGCGGCTTCAAAGGCTCGCTAGTGCAAGCGCAGAGCAGCCCGAACAGGATATAGGTGAAATTTCTCATGCCGGAAGGCACAGGCGAAAGTGGGCGCCCGATTCGGAATCCAGAAGTTCCAGCGAGCCGCCCTGAGCCTTTGCGTATTCTCGCGCAATGGATAATCCGAGACCGGTTCCCGTGCTTTGCGGCGCCTTTCGGCCCTGATAGAACGCATCGAATATCCTGCTCCTGTCGATCGGGTCGACGCCTTGTCCTTCGTCCACCACGTCAAGCGCGATGCAGTCTCCGGTCCTTTCAGCATGGACGCTTATTTTTCCGCCTTGCGGGGAGAACTTGACGGCATTGGATACAAGATTGTCGATGATGATTCTTGTCTTCTGCTCGTCGCATTCGAAGACGATCTCCGGACAGACGAGGTCGATTTGCAGCGATTTGCTCATGATGGAAAGATAATGGTCCTGTAATGTCGCATCGACAATTTGCCTCAGGTGTACATCATTCCTGATGAACACGGATTCGCCCGACTGGATGGCGCTGTAGTCGAGCAGATCCTCGATGCGTTTTTGCAATTCTACACTGTTCCCGTGAAGTATCTTCGCCACCTGCATCTGTTTTTCGTTCAGCTGACCGACCACGCCTGATGCGAGCAGGTCGGCGCCCTCCCTGATGGAGGTGAGCGGTGTCTTGAGTTCGTGCGAAACATTCTGCAGAAAACGGGTTTTCTGCTCCTCGAGGTCGAGCAGGCGCTGCCTCATCCAGTCCAGGCGCTCTCCGAGATGTCTCAGGTCGTCCGGTCCGTCGACATGGAAGGGATGGGAGAGTTCTCCCTGTCCAATGACCCGGATGGCGTCGTCGATTTGCCTGATCGGGCGGTTCACCGCCCAGGAAAAGAAGAAGGCGAGCAAGGTGGCTGCCGGAAAGAGCGACAGAAGCTGCCAAAGCACGATTCTCCGGGCGCGCCCGGCCATTTTCTGCATCGCATTCACTTCCCGCTCGATCGGGATGTCCCCATGGTTCATGAAGGATCGTGCGGCGTCGATCAAGGGCGCAAAGCTGACTTCATTGAGGGTCTGTCCCGAATTTCGGGCGTCCCCGATATTCTTGTAGTCGCTCGATTCGAGGGAGATCAGCCTGTCGAGAAGATGCCTCTGGTCTTCCTTGAGCGGCAGTTCGGACAATCCTTCCGCTGTGGATGCAAACTGTTCGTGCGCAGCATCGAACCCTTCGAGCAGGGACGAATCGTTCAGGATGAGCGACAGCCTGACGCTGTGTTCCATCGCTGCGACCTGATCGAACAAAATTCTGCTGCCATGGGCGATTTTCTCTGCCTGGTAGACGGCGTCTTTGCTTTGCATGGCCAGCCTGTCGATCGAAAGCGCGCTGTAGGCAAGCGCAAGAAGAGGGGGGAGGGCGACGATCAGGTATCCTGCAAGGATCAGCTTGAGAAAGGATTTCGGCCGATGCCTGAGCAGCATGGCAAGCCATTCGCGCAATCGACCATCTCCATCTATAAGGGAACAGGGTGAAGTGTACAAACAGCACGCCCCATTGGCAATCAGGATGAGCCGACCTGGCTGTTGCAAATATGCAACATAAGTTGGATTTAAGATTGACGCTATTTTTTTTGGCGTGCTATAAAGCGGGTATTGCACGTTCAACACCAGCTGGAGGAGGCGTGTAATGGGTGTAATAGGTACTTCACCAATTAATAAATTTAAGGAGTGAAACATGCAATTCAAGAAAACGCTACTTGCGACGTCCGCGCTGATGGCCGCTGCAGCCTGGGCCCCCCAGGCGCACGCTATCCCCGCATTCGCGCGCCAGGTCGGCATGCCTTGCTCGGCTTGCCACTATCAACATTTCCCTACCCTGAACAGCTTCGGCCGTGCGTTCAAGGCAGGCGGTTTCACCATGGTGGGTTCCGAACAGAAGATCGAAGGTGATGGCCTGTCCATCCCTGCAGTGCTGAACCTCGCTTTCGTGACCAATCTCCAGTACACCAAGACCAATGGTCCTACCACTGGCGCGACTGCAACGACCAAGACCACCAACAATGGTCAGTTCCAGATGACCCAGTACTCCCTGTTCATGGGCGGCCGTGTCGGCGAGCATATCGGTTTCGAGGGTGAAGTCGGTCTTTCCGGCGGCGCTGCATTGGCTTCCGTGAAGATGCCCTTCGTCTATGATGTGGGCAACGGCAAGCTGGGCGTTGTTCCCTTTACCACTGACGGCCTCGGACCTCAGCAGTCTTTCGAACCCCTGTCCGACGGTGCTACCCCTGTCCATCTGTTCAACCAGGAAGACCTGGGTGCGTACGGCGCGCAGGAATACCTGATGAATGCCGCAGCTAATGGAGCCATCCCCGCGAATGGTGCAGCGCTCTACTACTACACCGACATGGGCTTCGTGAGCTTCGCCAAGTGGCAGCTCGATTCGATCAACGGCAATGGCCCCGGCCAAGCTCCTGGCGCAGCAGGCGGCGGTTCCCCGACCTCCAACTATCTGCGTGCGGCATGGACCGGCAATGTGGCTGGCTTCGATTCCGCACTCGGTTTCCAGGCAGCATCCGGAACCAGCTCGACCAGCAGCACTGCATTTACCGACAGCCTGGGTAATACGGCTGGTACCTACAGGACCAGGATGACCGAAGTTGACGGCCAGATGCTGGGCGATGCAGGTGGCATGCCCCTGACCCTGATCGCTTCCTATGCACAGGCACCCGCTTCGGCTGGTTGGGTCGGCGGCGTCGCACCGTCAGCTCTGAGCGGCAATCTCAATGCCTACAACAACGGTCCGGCAACCAGGAAATCGTTCAACATCGGTGCAGAACTGGGCGTGATCCCCAACAAGGCCACCCTGCAAGTCGGTATCCGCCGTGCTGATGCCGGTCTGTATGTTCCGGGTACTTTAACCGGCAATGCAACCGACAATGCGATCTCTGTCGGTGCTACCTACAATATCGCTCTGAACGTGCGTGCGGAGTTCACCTACTCCAAGTACAGCGGCGATATGTACAACGCTACGGCTCAGCAAGCTGGAGGATACACTGGCGATCAAATGACCGCCATCAACCTGTGGATGGGCTTCTAAGCTAAAGCATAACAAGCCGGGTCAACCGGTAAAACTCGAACCCGTCGCCTGAAAAGGTGACGGGTTTTTTTCTTTCCGCCTGTCATCCAGAAAACCTTTTGTGCCAGGTCTTGAAATATCATTTTTCCTGATTCACGATTTTACTGATGGTTGTGTAATGCAAGCCGAGAAATCGGCCTACTTCGGTCAGCGTATAGCCATATTCCAATATGCATTTCCTGATTGCGGGATTTCTCACGCTTTTTTCACTTTCTGCAACGGGCGTAAAGATATCCTGCAATCCCGGCCGATTGAAAAATCGTTGCAAACGCGGGATTTCCTTGATAGTCCTGGATTTCAGTAGGATAGGCTGAAGATTCTGCTTAAATTGCAAGCTGCCAAGAATGTTTTCGCTATCATTTTCAACAGATTCTGTTTGCGCGATCCCGTCATAGACAAAGTCGCGGAATCTCTGAATGGCAATATCCTCGTGCTCGCCAAACTGACTCAATATCCACTCTCGAGTCAAGAAGGATGGCTTGTCATGAAGACCTATCATTGCAGGAAAACTGCTCCAGTTATATGTAGCAGGGTCTGAAACTAACCCTGATCTCACTGGATTGAGCGAAATGTAGCGATTGACTTCCAGAAGATAATGATCACGCTCAACGATGATAGCCCTGAATCTGCCTTGAAACAGATGCCCAGATCTGTGATGTCGCCTGTTGAATTTACGGGTGTAAACGCCGTTTATCTGGCGCATTCCTTCAGACAAGTTGCCTTCTGGAGTTTCAACCAGAAGGTGATAGTGATTATCCATGAGGCAGTATGCATGACATAACCAGTGGTAGCGCTCGAAGGATGAACCCAGTAAATCGATGAATGTCAGGCGGTCGAAGTCATCGCTAAAAATAGGCTGTAACGCATTCCCACGTGCAATGACATGATAAATTGCTCCCGGATATTTGATTCTTAAGGGCCTCGCCATGTTTTACCATAGCAAGAAATACCGATAATTCAAGACCTGGCACGAATGCTCGAATGTTTGGCGACAGCATGACCGCCATCAACCTGTGGATGGGCTTCCAAGCCAACGCATAACAAGCCGGGTCAACCGGTAAACCTCGAACCCGTCGCCTGAAAAGGTGACGGGTTTTTTATTGCCTGGAGACAAAAAACGGCGCATAAAGCGCCGTTTTTGTTTGCGGAAGCTCGGTCAAAGATCGTTGAGGACGCGTTCCCTTGCCTGCTTGGCTTCGTCTTCGGTGATGAGCCCCTTGTTCTGCAGATCCTTGATTTCCTGGAGGCGCTGTTCGACCGTTTTCGACAGCCTGGCCGGCGCCCTGTATTGAGACGCGCTGCCCGTCTGCTGGGTTTCAGGAGAATTCTGACCGCAATCCAGCTTCGCCTTCAATCCCACGTTGACGATCTTCGTGTTGACCGTCTTGACGTAGTCGGAGCAGCCTGCCATCTTGATCGTCACCTTGCCGTAGAGATCCTGCATGTCCTTGGAATAGGTGGTCGGGAACACGTCGCTCTGGCTGATCTTGAGCGGGGTCACGCCGACCTTTTTACCCATTACGTAGACGTCAGCGCCTGATGGATCGGACTGTATCCTGATGGGGTTGTTCGCTGTAGAAGCAAACATGTTGCCCAGGTCGTGCTCAACGCCATCCATGGACGAACAGCCTGCCGCAAACAAAAGTGGAACAAGCGCAAGCGTCGAACGCTTCAGGAACATGACTCCTCCGATTTATATTAAAAGATCGAGGTTATCGCGAACGGAGTGAGCGAGTCAAGCCTTCCCGAAGCGCATGCTTCCCTCCCTGAAATCGACAGTGATCGTATCCTTGGCTGCAAATTGTCCTTCGAGTATTGCGCGCGACAAGGGGTTCTCTATCGAAGCCTGGATTTCGCGCTTCAAGGG
>JAJZPK010000108.1 GCA_021811205.1 Pseudomonadota bacterium | reverse complement strand
TTCCGATCTGCTTTCAGGCGTGGATCCTGCCGCAATGGAATTCTGCTTCGATTCGGTGATGCATGGCACGCTCGCCCAGGGTGCGCTGCTCGAAATCGTAGACAAGCCCGGCGAGGGATGGTGCATGAAAGGTTCTAGACCGATTTCGATTGCGGCGCGATACGATCCCTGCCCCTATTGCGGCAGCCAGCATATCCAGGTGACAGGGGGGGCAGGCGGCGATGCTGCTCGAGAAACTGGCAGAAGAATACGGTCCGGCAAAGTCCATCTCAGGCGGGCATTTCATCGAGAACGGCATCCTCGACTTCTCGCCGCTTCTGGAAGCGCTTGCCGAAATGGACGATCAGGCATACGGCGCATCGCTATTCCATTACACGATAGTCGAAGGGCTTAAATCCTGGGTATTCGCCGAAAATGCAGAACACGTCGTTTTCTCGGGAGGGTGCTTCATGAACGGCATATTATGCAGGGAACTGCGAAAAGGATTCCAAAACCAGGGTATTTCCGTTTTCGAAGCGCAAGGCTTTACTCCCAATGACGGCGGGATCAGCCTGGGTCCGGCCTATGCCGCAATGCTGGGGAAAATGTCATGTGCCTAGCCATTCCCGCGCAGATCGTGATCCTGCTCGAACATTCCAGGGCAGTGGTCGAATTGGGCGGCATCAGGAAGGAAATCTCGCTGGAGCTCATCGATGAGGCCAAGGTGGGGGACTACGTGATCGTGCATGTCGGCTTTGCGCTTTCCAGGCTTGACGAGGAAGAGGCGTTGAGGACGCTTGCGCTTTTCTCTGACATGGGCAGGGAAGAATAAATATGTCGATGAATACAGGGATGGCGAGGCGGCGAAATTCCTTGCGGAAAGAATCGCATTCAGGGCAAGGGACAGGCAATACAGGCTGATGGAATTCTGCGGCGGGCATACCCATGCCATATTCCGCTATGGGCTCTCCGATCTGCTCCCCCCTTCCATCAGGCTGATACACGGACCGGGATGCCCCATGTGCGTGCTGCCGATGGGCCGGATAGATGGCGCAATCGCCCTTTCCAAGAAGAAGGAAGTGATCCTGGCGACCTATGCCGACATGATGAGGGTGCCTGCCTCGAACGGGCGAGCCTCTACAAGGCCGGGGCGCATGGTCTATTCGGCGATGGACGCGCTCAGGATCGCAAGAGAGCATCCGGGAAAGGACGTCGTCTTCTTCGCCATAGGGTTCGAGACGACGATGCCCCCCACTGCGCTGGCGATCAGGCAGGAAAAATCAGAGGGGCTTTCCAACTTCTCGGTCTACATTGCGGGTTTCGAGCCGCTGGACGTGATGCAGTCGATATCGATGCTCGTCGATCAGATCAATTCGGGCATGATCAAGGTCGAAAACGAATATAGCAAGGGCGGTTCTCGCGTGTTGCTGGCTGACTGGGGGCGCCTTGCCTAGGATCTGCTGACGATGCCCGAAGGGCGACGCGGCTCATTTGAAACTCCTCAATATGGAAATTCGAAAAAGATCAGGCCATCACCGCAGCAAGGCTGGGGTAATCGATATACCCCGCCTTGTGATCCGCCATGCCGTAACCGTAGAAGGTTTCCGCGTGCCAGGCATTGAGCGGGGAACCGTTCCGCATGCGTTCCGGCAAATCGGGGTTGGCGATATAATCCTTGCCGAAGGAAATCGCATCAGCCTGTCCGAGTTCGAGCTCCCGGGTTCCCGTTTCAAGCGTGAATCCCTCGTTGGCAATCAGCGCGCCGCCGAAGCGCTTTTTCAGCTGCGGACTGATGCGGTCGTCCCCGAGCCTCTCGCGCGTGAAAATGAAGGCGATCTTTCGCCTGCCTAGTTCTTCGGCAACATGGCCGAATGTTGCGAGCGGGTTCGAGTCTCCCATGGACTGCGCATCGCCGCGCGGGGCAAGATGGACCCCGACCCGGCCTGCGCCCCATACCGAGACGACTGCGTCGGTCACTTCAAGCATCAGCCTGGCGCGATTTTCGATGGGTCCGCCATAGGCATCGGTTCGCTTGTTGGTGCTGTCCTGAAGGAATTGGTCGAGCAGGTAGCCGTTCGCGCCATGCACTTCCACGCCATCGAATCCCGCACGCTTCGCGTTTTCCGCCCCCTTGCGGTATGCCTCGACTATTCCCGGGATTTCAGAAATATCGAGCGCCCTCGGGGTCACGAAAGGCACCTGGGGGCGCAGCAGGCTGACATGCCCTTCAGGTGCGATGGAGCTGGGTGCCACGGGAAGCGCTCCATCGAGATAGGAAGGATGGGAAATCCTGCCCACATGCCAAAGCTGCATGAAAATGCGCCCGCCCTTTTCATGCACTGCCTTGGTGACCAGTTTCCAGCCCGCCACCTGAGCATCCGACCAGATGCCAGGTGTATCGGGGTAGCCGACCCCCATGGGCGTCACTGCAGTGGCTTCGCTCAGAATGAGGCCTGCCGATGCCCGCTGCGCGTAATATTCGGCCATCAGTGCGTTGGGCACGCGGCCTGCACTCGCTCGGCAGCGGGTCAGGGGAGCCATGACAATGCGGTTGGGAAGCGTGATGTCGCCCAGTTGTAGCGAGTCGAACAAGCTGCTCAATTGAAACTCCTTGGTTGTATCAGATCGAAATTGTGCAATTCACGATGGACAGGCTCAGAACTTCTGGTGCGTTCCATCGCAGGTGATGCCATTGCCGCTGTGCTTGCACCCGCAGAAATAAACGGTTCCGGTTTGCTCGGCCTTGAATTCCTTTGGGGAAAATGGACCGTCCTTGTGGCTGCCGTCGCAAAATGGCTGCGCGGCACTCTTGCCACAGGTGCAATACCAGTAGCTCTTGCCTGCTTCGACTTCAACTGCATAAGGCGCTTTCTGGGCAATGCGAGGGGTCGGGTTCATCTGAATCTCCTTTCTGGCTTGTGGAAAATTGCAATGATAATCAGGATCGAATGAAATCCGAAGAAGAATGACGCTCGGGAAGCTGTTCAGGTCCCCAGGTCCGGTTGACGAGACGGCCTCGCTTTACCGCAGGCCGTTCTGCAATGTCTCTAGCCCATCGGGTCACGTTCCGGTATTCATGGACCTGGAGGAATTCCGCAGCGCCGTAAAGCTCCCCGAGCACGAGCTGCCCATACCAGGGCCAGATCGCGATGTCGGCAATCGTGTAGTCGTCGCCGCAAACATGGCGGCTCTCCGCCAGATGCCTGTCCAGGACATCCAGTTGGCGTTTCGATTCCATCGCATAGCGGTCGATTGCATATTCGATCTTGAACGGCGCATAGGCATAGAAATGCCCGAATCCGCCCCCCAGAAAAGGCGCGCTTCCCATCTGCCAGAATAGCCATGAAAGGCATTCTGCCCGGGCGGAAGGTTCTGCGGGAATCAAGGCGCCGAATTTTTCGGCGAGATGGAGCAGGATCGCGCCGGACTCGAACACGCGAATCGGCTTTGGACCGCTTCGGTCCAGCAGGGCGGGTATCTTGGAATTGGGGTTGATCTCGACGAAACCGCTTCCGAACTGGTCCCCTTCGTCGATGCGGATGGGCCATGCATCGTACTCCGCGCCCTGATGCCCGAGTTCAAGCAGTTCTTCGAGCATCACCGTCACCTTCACCCCATTGGGCGTGGCGAGCGAATAGAGCTGAAGCGGGTTGGAACCGACGGGAAGCGCCTTGTCGTGCGTCGCTCCGGCTGTGGGCCGGTTGATGGATGCAAAGCGCCCGCCGTTTCCGGGTTTCCACGTCCATATTTTCGGCGGGATATAGCTTTCGTCGTCCTTCATTCATTCTCCTTGTCAGTCTCAAGTCCCGAGAGCCATTTCTCCAGAATCGGGAAAACGGCGTCGCGCGGCTGGTACCCTCGGGTGACGAGGCCATAGGAATGTTCCCTGCGGTTTCCCGCGACCAATGTCGGGAAACCCGTCACGCCGCTTTCATGCGCCAGAGAAAAGTCGCGCCTCGTTTCCTCCATGGCGTCTTCCGAATGCCAGGATTCAAGGAAGCGTTCCGGCTCCATTCCGAGTTCGTCTGCGATCCGTGAGAGCGTCTCTTCAGAAGTAACGTCTTGGTTTTCGCCATAGAATGCCTGATGGATTTTGCGCAGCGCAGCGAGTCCCTTTCCCTCTCGTCGCATGACGACGACTGCGCGGCAGGCCGGCTCGGTGTCGTAAACGAAATCGCTTCGTTCGAAGAAATTCCAGTCGAAGGGCTGTCCCGTCATGGCGTGCACATGCTGCCAGTGCTCCCGTATCGATTCCTTGTCCGCATCGTTCATCGGCATTGTCGTTCCGGGCCGCAAGCCTCCCATCACGAGCTGGATGGGCAGTCTGAAATGTTTCTCGATATTGGCAAGAACTGGACTAAACCCCCAGCACCAGGAGCACATGGGGTCGGCAAAATAGACCAGATGCGTGCGATGATCAAGTTCCATGTCAGGCAGACTCAAATGCTCGCCATGTCGATGACGAAACGGTACTTGACGTCGCTCTTCAGCATGCGCTCGTAGGCTGCGTTGATGTAGGACATGGGTATCAACTCGATGTCCGAAACTATGCCGTGCCTGGCGCAGAAATCGAGCATGTCCTGAGTCTCCCGGATGCCGCCGATCAGTGAGCCTGCGATCTGCCTGCGCTTCAGAATCAGGTTGAATACCCCGGGGGAAGGGTGGGGTTCGGCCGGGGCGCCGACCAGGGTCATGGTGCCGTCGTGCTTCAGGAGCTGAAGATAGGCATCCAGGTCGTGCGGGGCGGCAACCGTGTTGAGGATGAAGTCGAGCTGGTTGACTCGTGAAGCCATCTGCTCTGGATCGGTCGAGACGCATACCTCGTCCGCTCCCAGCCTTTTCCCGTCTGCGACTTTGGCAGGGGATGTGGTGAACAATGTGACATGAGCGCCCATCGCATGCGCGATCTTGACCCCCATGTGCCCGAGCCCGCCGAGGCCGACGATGCCTACCTTCTTGCCGGGCCCTGCCTGCCAGTGACGCAGGGGAGAATAGGTGGTGATGCCTGCGCAAAGAAGCGGTGCGACTGATGCGAGCGCTTTTTCATCATGGCTGATCTTCAGAACGAAATGCTCCTTGACCACGATGGATTGCGAATACCCGCCATGGGTGTTTTCCCCGCCGAAAAGCGGGCCATTGTAGGTTCCGGTGAAGCCGTTCTCGCAATATTGCTCTTCCCCTTCGCTGCAGGGATGGCAGTGGCCGCAGCTGTCGACCATGCAGCCGACGCCTGCGAGATCGCCCAGCCTGAAATGGGCGACCTTCTCTCCCACGGCTATCACTCTGCCGACGATCTCGTGTCCGGGAACGGAAGGATAGACCGTGTTCTTCCATTCGTTTCTGGCCGTGTGGAGATCGGAATGGCAGACGCCGCAATACAGGATTTCGATGCTGACGTCTTCCGGGCCGACGGCTCGTCTTTCGATCTCGAATGGCGAAAGGGGGCTCGTCGGGCTTTGCGCTGCATAGGCTTTGATCATGGTTTTCCTCGCTTGCAGTTGGGTTGGGGTCTGAACGAAGTCAAAGTCTTGCCAGGATATCCGAGGGTTCCATCCTCTCGGTGTAATCCGCGTTGACGTAGGCGTAGCGGATCACACCGTCCTGCTCGACGATATAGTTCGCAGGTACAGGCAGCCTGAAGCTATTGTCCCCATTGTAGGCGGGAATGTCGATGCCGAATTGTTCGTAGATCGGACGAAGCGCTTCCGGAAGTTCGAAGACGAGGCCGAACCGCTCGGACACGGCATTGCCCGCATCGTAGAGGATGTCGATATCGATTCCGTTGTTTTTGGTCGTCAATTCTGCTTTTGTGGGCAGTTCGGGCGACATGCCGACGAGTTGCGCCCCTTTCGCCCTGATGTCTTGCGTGCAGCGCAGCATGACTTCCCGGATTTCGGCAGGCGCTTTCGAGACGACTTCGGATTTGAAATTGTCGATGGACTTCTTGAGCGAATCCATGGATGCCTCTCTGCTATTGAATAAACGTTCAAGAATGGTAGACATTCTTGACCGCCTGGTCAATAATTATTTTGCGAAAGAAAAACGGGATTGATGAATGGCGAGACCGAAAGAATATGATCCGGAAAAAGCGCTCTCCGAGGCGATGAACGTCTTCTGGGGAACGGGATACTTCGGAACGAACATGCAACAGCTGATCGAAGCGACGCGCCTCAAGCCGGGGAGTCTGTATGGCGCATTCAGCTCCAAGGAGGCGCTGTTTCTTGCAGCACTCGACCACTACGGAAAAATGAGCGTCGAGAGCGTGCAATCCATCCTTTACAGTCACGATTCTCCTGTAGAAGGCATACGCGCATGGATAGGCAGGATAGCCTCCGAAGTCTCGGGCAAGGAGATGCACGGCTGTCTGCTCGTCAATACCGCCATCGAGTTGTCGGGCAGATCGCCCCAGATACGGGAAATGGTGAATGCCCATCTAGAAGAAATCAGGAAATTGCTTGCCGTTCGGCTGGGAGAAGCCAGGGAAGCAGGCGAGATTTCAAGCGACAAGGATCCCGAGGCGCTGGCGGCTTTCATGCTTTGCACGATCTGGGGCCTCAGGGTGCTGGGCGAGACATGTCCATCGGAGGTGAAGGTGAATGCAATAACAAATCAGCTGGCTGCATTGCTCGAAAAATGAGCCCGGTTCTTGCATTCGACGTGTACGGCACGCTTTTCGACGTCTCCTCGGTAGAAAATGAAGTGCGCGAGATTGCCGGTGAATGGTCTGGGTGGGTAGCTTGTCAGGAACAGGTGGATGGGGATTCATCCTGGGGTCTGATGGCTGGTCGGGGTGAGAGGATTCGAACCTCCGACTCCTGCGTCCCGAACGCAGTATATATTCCAGTATTTATGCGGTTCTCGTAGCTATTCTTGATTTATTGGCACAATTCCGGCACAGTATATCAAAATTTTCCAGGGAAAAAGGATGGCGACGATACGGAAAAGGGGTGACTATCAATGGCATGTTCAGATCAGGAGACAAGGCTTCCCTAACCAGACGCGGACGTTTGAATCCAAAGCTGATGCAGAGCTTTGGGCCAAAACCGTCGAATCGGAAATGGGTAGAGGCGTATTTGTTTCCCGCACGGCAGCTGAAAAAACGACGTTCAGGGAGTTGATTGACAGGTATGTTGTCGAGGTAGTACCAACGCATCGTGGCCATGAGTCGGAATCGATCAGGTTGAAGGCGATGGCCCGTCGGGATATCGCCAATAAAACTGCTGCTGCCCTTACTTCCGCCGACTTCGCCAAATATCGGGACGCCAGGCTAAAGGAAGTCAAGCCGGCAACCGTCCATCGTGAGCTTGGTCTGTTTCAACAAGTCATAGACCAGGCGCAAAGGGAGTGGGGTATCAACCTGCACGATAACCCGGTCAAGAATGTATCCAGGCCGCGTCTGGATAATGCCAGAGAAAGGCGACTTGATCCTGATGAGGAAAAATATATTATCAATGCCACCAACGGTTGTCTTACCCCATGGCTTCGTCCCCTGGCCGAGTTTGCGCTGGAAACTGCTATGCGGCAGGAAGAACTTTGTAAACTGACATGGGATCGCATTGACTTTGCAGCGCCGTCCGCGCATCTTCCAAAGACAAAGAACGGTGACGCCCGGGCAGTGCCCCTTTCATCACGAGCCGTCGCGATCCTGAAGGAAATGCCACGGTCAATCGGGGGCAGGGTTTTCCCGATGACGACTGGTGCCGTCAAGCAGTCCTGGGCGCGCACGGTTAAACGGGCAAGAAAGCAGTATGAGAAAGATCAGGTCGCAGCAGGCAATAATCCAGCCAAGGCGTTCCTGGACAATCTGCATTTTCACGACCTCAGACACGAGGCAACCAGCAGGCTTGCAATGAAGGTTCCAAACGTCATCATGCTCGCAAGAATCACCGGGCACAAGGATCTTCAGATGCTGAAGCGCTACTACCATCCCAAGGTTGAGGATCTGGCGAAGATGCTGGGATGATCATTGTTTTCAAGTAACGTATGGGTTACTATCTGTCATGATGATCAGGGTTGAAGAGTATCTAACAGACGATCAAAAAAACCACTATAGAGAGTGGTTTAACGGGCTATCTGTTGAGTATGCCAGCAAGGTGGCTGCTGCACGCGCACGTATGATGGCTGGTAATCTGGGAGATGTGAAACCGATAGATGGCACCCTGAAAGAATACCGCATTGACTGGGGACCCGGGATTCGAATCTACCTTATCCAGGACGGGGATAAATTGATCGTGTTGCTGGGTGGTGGTACCAAGAATGGGCAGGCGGCAGATATCAAGCAGGCCAAAAAGCTACGGGATGAATATGAGGAACGGAAAGCG
>JAJZPK010000107.1 GCA_021811205.1 Pseudomonadota bacterium | reverse complement strand
TGATGACAGCCAGTTGACTCTGCGCATCCATCACTTCAAACATGTTTCACCTCCCTAGTAAATTGAAACCTCAGAAACTCCGCTGAAACCAGCTCTTCATCCTTTCGAATACCTGTCCCAATGAACCCGAATGCATCGAAATCAGGTTCTGACGCTTGTGCTGCTCCAACCCCATCAACAACAGCCCCACTCCCGTTGAAAAACGGGGGGTCCTCACCACTTCCGCAAGGCCCCCGACATACTGCGGAATGCCGAGCCTGACAGGCATATGGAAGACTTCCTCACCCAATTCGACCATGCCCGCCATTGCGCTGCTTCCACCCGTGATCACGATCCCCGAAGACAACAGTTCTTCGAACCGGCTTCTCCTCAATTCAGCCTGGATGAGCGAATAGAGTTCCTCCACCCTGGGCTCGATGACTTCGGCAAGCGTCTGGCGGGAAAGCTGGCGCGCGCCGCGCTCGCCCACGCCCGGCACTTCGATCATCTCGGTAGGATCGGCCAGCTGACGCAATGCGCATCCATAGCGCACCTTGATGTCTTCCGCCTCCTTGGTCGGAGTCCTGAGCGCCATCGCAATGTCATTCGTGATCTGGTCCCCTGCGATCGGTATCACAGCCGTATGTCTGATTGCGCCCTGCGAAAACACGGCGATGTCGGCCGTGCCGCCGCCGATGTCGACCAGGCATACCCCGAGGTCTTTTTCGTCCTCTGAAAGTACGGCCATCGCAGAAGCAAGCGGCTGCAGAATGAGATCGCGTTCGACTAGGCCGCAGCGCCTCACGCATTTCACGATGTTCTGGGCGGCCGAGATCGCGCCTGTGACGATGTGCACCTTCACTTCCAGCCTCATGCCGCTCATGCCGAGCGGCTCCCTGACATCTTCCTGCCCGTCGATGATGAATTCCTGATTCAGGATATGGAGGATCTGCTGGTCCGTCGGAATATTCACCGCTTTGGCCGTCTCTACCACGCGCTCGACGTCCATCTGGCTGACTTCCTTTTCCTTGATCGCCACCATGCCGTGAGAATTGAAGCTTTTGATGTGGCTGCCCGCGATGCCCGTGAATACTTCCCTGATCTTGCAGTCCGCCATCAGCTCGGCTTCTTCCAGCGCGCGCTGGATTGCATTCACGGTCGACTCGATGTTGACCACCACGCCCTTTTTGAGTCCGCGCGAAGGATGGCTTCCCATGCCGACGATCTCGAGTTTCCCTTCGTTCGTGATTTCGGCGACGATCGCGACAATTTTCGATGTGCCGATATCGAGGCCGACGATCAGATTTTTAGATTCCCTAGCCATTTCCCGCCCCTTTACAATCCGTTAAGCGCCCGCCCGGGCTTTCAACCCCGGAACCCGCACTGCAAATCCGTTCTCGTACCGCAAATCGACATAGTCGATGCGCCTGGCAAGCCGCCCCACCGTCCTCGAGTAGAGCGCGGCAAAATCGGCAAGGCGCGGTTCAACATTTTCCCTGCCGAGGGCGATCGTCATGCCGTCATCCAGCAAAATCTCCCATGACCTTCTTTCCGAAAGACTGAGCTTCGCGAGATGGAACCCAAGCGGTTCAAGATTTTTCGAGAATGTCTCGTATTCCTGTGCGACTTCCCGTGAAGATCCGTAAGGACCTGAAAAATAAGGAAGCTTCATGTCCGTTGAGGCATCGAAAACATCGCCGTAGGTATCGACCAGCTGGTCCGCCCCCCAGTGGGCAAGCGGCACATGCTCCTCTATCTTCACGTCGACTTCCAGCGGCCATCTGCGCCTCACGCTCACCGTCCTCACCCAGGGCAGCTTCTCGAAGTCGCTCCGCATCCCGTCTATGTCCATGGTGAAAAAATTGCCCTTCACCCGTCTGTCCGCAATGAACCTGACCTGATCACGAGTCAGGTGGCGAGTCATGCCTTGCACCTTCAGCACCTCGAGCGAGAAATTGGGCAAATGGACGATGCGGAAGACCAGCGCATAGAGGCTGAACCCGACCACGAAGGCGAACAGGACATTGGATATGGCATTCAGATCCTGTGGCCTATCCCACATGGCTTCCCTCCAGTATGCGCAACACCAGGTCGTCGAATTCCATTCCCGTTTTTCTTGCCGACATGGGGACCAGACTGTGATCGGTCATGCCCGGTACGGTGTTCATCTCGAGGAAAACCGGACCCGCCTCCCCGATAATGAGATCCACCCTTCCCCAACCCGCGCATCCCAGTGCATCGAAGGATTTGAGGACCAGTTCGTGCAATTTCTCCTCTTCTTCGCTCGGCAGGCCGGGGCAAATGTAGCGCGTGTCGTTTGCGAAATATTTCGCGTCATAATCGTAGAATTCGTGCGGCGTCTCTATCCTGATGGAAGGCAGCACGCTCTTTCCGAGAACTGGGAACTGCACTTCTTTTCCTTCGACGAAGGATTCCGCGATGACGATCGAGTCGTATTGCGCTGCAAGCCGATAGGCCGCCTTCAGCCCTGCCGCATCCTTGACCTTGCTGATGCCGATGCTCGACCCTTCGCATGCGGGCTTGACGAAGATCGGCAGTCCCAGCCTTTTCGCCACCGCTTCATGATCGGAATCTTCCGTCAGCAGTTCGTATTTCGCGATCGGAATGCCGGAAGCCTGCCAGATCAGCTTGGTGCGCCACTTGTCCATTGAAAGGCTGGAAGCCAGCACGCCGCTTCCCGTATAGGGAATGCCCATCAATTCAAGCGCACCCTGTATCGTGCCGTCCTCGCCATATCGGCCATGCAGCGCGATGAAAACCCGATCGAACTCTTTGAGGTCCGCAATATCGCGTTCTGCAGGGTCGAATGCGTGCGCGTCGACATGTTTCCTGATCAGCGCACCAAGCACGGCATTCCCGCTTTTCAGGGATATTTCCCGCTCGGCCGAGCGGCCGCCCATCAGCACCGCGACCTTTCCGAAATTCATGCCGCCTCCCCGATGATGCGCACTTCACGCTCCAGTTCGATTCCCGTTTCCGCCAGGACCGTTTCCCTGACGAGATCGATCAGACTTTCGATGTCCGACGCTTTCGCATCTCCCGTATTGACGATGAAGTTGGCGTGCTTCTCAGACACCATCGCCCCGCCTATCGCGCGCCCCTTGAGCCCGCAAGATTCGATCAGCCGCGCCGCATAATCGCCTTGCGGATTCCTGAACACGGATCCTGCATTGGGATAGGAAAGCGGCTGGGCAGCGATCCGCTTCTTCAGCATGACCTTGATTTCCTCCATCCCGCCTTTTCCGGGAACCAGCCTGAACCATGCCGATACGAACCACTCCCTGGACGGCCCCGAGACCGCACGATAGCCTATCTTGTATTCATCGGGGCGCCTCGTTTTCACGATGCCGTCCCGACCGATAGCCTCGACCTTTTCCACGATCTTCCAGGTCTCCCCGCCGTAGCATCCCGCGTTCATGGCAAGCGCACCGCCCACCGTTCCAGGAATGCCTGCCAGAAATTCGGCGCCCTTCCATCCCCTGTTTGCAGCAAATCGCGCCACTTTTGCGCAGGCAACCCCTGCCTGGGCGTGAATCAGTCCGTCCTCTTCGCAAAGCCCTTCCAGCACCTTGTGCATGAGGATCACCGTTCCCCTGACCCCCCCGTCCCTCACAAGGAGATTGCTGCCGAGACCGATCACTTCGATCGGCTCTTCTTCCGGCAAGGCTCTCAGGAATTCGGAGAGGTCTGCGAGGTCGGCCGGCCTGTAGAACTTGTCGGCATTGCCCCCCACCTTCCAGCTGGTATGGCGCTTCATCGGTTCGGCATGCATGAGCTCGCCGCGCATCATATCCGCCCTTCCGCAATCTGCCTGGGAATCCCCCCGATCGAGCCCGCCCCCATCACGAGCACGACATCCCCATCCTGGACCACGTTGTCGAGCACGCCGACGATTTCCTCGGGCGTCTCGACGAAAATCGGATCGACCAGACCCTGAAGCCTTACGCTCCTTGCAAGCGACCTGCCGTCTGCCGCAACGATGGGGGACTCTCCTGCCGCATAGACTTCGGTGAGAAAAAGCACGTCGACTGATGCGAGCACCTTCACGAAATCCTCGAAAAGATCGCGCGTCCTCGTGTACCTGTGCGGCTGGAAGGCAAGCACGATGCGCTTGCCTGGGAACGCGCCGCGAGCCGCCGCGATCGTCGCAGCCATCTCGGCAGGGTGATGCCCGTAATCGTCGATCAGGGTATAGCTTCCGCCCTTGATGGGGATTTCCCCGTAATTCTGGAACCGCCTTCCCACTCCCTTGAATTCCGAAAGCGCCTTGGCGATCGCATCGTCCGAAATGTTGAGTTCGACTCCGACGGCGACTGCAGCAAGCGCGTTCCTGACGTTGTGGAGCCCAGGAAGATTGAGGGTGACCGGAAAGGAATGTCCGTTGCGCTTCACCCTGAATTTCATCTTTCCGCCGCAATGCTCGATGTCGAAAGCGCGGATCTGCGCTTCTTCCGAAATGCCATAGGTCGTGATCGTCTTGGTGATGCTCTTGCTCATCTCCATCACGCTGGGATCGTCCGCGCAAAGCACAGCCACGCCGTAGAAGGGGAGATGCTCGACGAAATCGGCGAAAGTCTGCCTGAGCTTCGAAAAATCGTGCCCATAGGTTTCCATGTGATCCGCGTCGATATTCGTGACGACGGCGATGACGGGCTGAAGATGGAGAAAGGATGCATCCGATTCGTCCGCTTCCACGACGATGAATTCGCCGCTCCCCAGCTTGGCATTGGATCCTGCGCTGTTGAGCTTTCCGCCGATCACGAAGGTCGGATCGATTCCGCCTTCGGCCAGCACGCTGGACACCAGGCTCGTCGTGGTCGTCTTGCCATGGGTGCCTGCCACCGCAATCCCCTTCTTGAGCCTCATCAGCTCGGCCAGCATCACCGCGCGCGGCACGACTGGTATCCGCTTCTGCCTGGCCGCAACGACCTCCGGATTGTCTTCCTTCACCGCGGTCGATACCACCACAACGTCCGCCCCGGAGATGTTTTCGGCCTGGTGGCCGATATTCACCGTTGCGCCGAGCATTTTGAGCCGGGCAGTCGAAGCGTTCCCATGCAGGTCTGATCCGCTCACGGCGTATCCGAGATTGAGCAACACCTCGGCAATCCCGCTCATGCCCGAACCGCCTATGCCTACAAAATGAATGTGATTGATCTTGTGCCTCATGCTGCAAGCTCCATGCAGATTTCTGCGACCTTTTCAGTCGCATCCGTCATCGCCAGTTTTCTCGCCCTGCTCGCCATCTCGAGCAGCTTCCGTCTGTCCATGCTCTCGATCAGTTCCGCAAGCCTGGACGGCTCGAATTCGTTCTGGGGAATCAAGAACGCTGCGCCCGATTCGCTCAGATAGCGTGCATTCCATCTCTGGTGGTCGTCTACCGCGTGCGGGTAGGGAACTAGAACGCTGGCAAGCCCGGCCGCAGCAATCTCGCATACGGTGAGCGCGCCCGACCTGCAAACGATCAGATCGGCCTTTCCGTATGCCTCCTCCATGTCCGAGATGAAGGGCACGACATCTGCATTCACCCCGAATTCGCGATAGGAAGCCTTCACCCGCTCCAGATCATCAACGCCTGCCTGGTGGAGCACATGCGGCTTTTGCTCCATCATCCCGAGCGCTTTGGGCAATGCATCGTTGAGCGCCCTGGCGCCGCGACTTCCGCCAACCACGAGCAGAAAGAGCGGACCCTGTCTGTTTTCGAAGCGTTCAGCGGGATCCGGAAGGGCGGCGATTTCGCTTCTCACCGGATTGCCGACATGAATTGCCTTTTTCAATGCACCCGGGAATGCGACCAAGGTCCTGGTCGCAAACCTGGACAGGATCCTGTTCGAAAGCCCGGCAATCGCATTCTGTTCATGGATGACGAGCGGCTTTCCAAGCATTGCCGCCGTCATTCCGCCCGGAAATGAAGCAAACCCGCCCATCCCCAGCACGACATCAGGCCTTTTCGAAAAAATGATCTTCGCGCTTTGCAGACAGGCGAAGGCGAGCGCAAAGGGAAGCGCCAGCCATTTCAGAATTCCGCTCTTCCTCACCCCGGAGAACCTCACATATTCGATTTCAAACCCCTTTTCAGGCACGAGCTTCGCTTCCATGCCGTTCTTCGTTCCGAGCCAGACAATGGCGAAGCCTTGTTTCTCCAATGCCTGCGCGACAGCAAGAGCCGGAAAAATGTGCCCTCCAGTGCCACCAGCCATGATCAGTATCTTCCTAGGCATAAATGCCTCCCGCATGGGCGCATTTTCGGCGCAGACTAATGCGCGGCATCGTGCGCGTTACGTCGGAACCAAAAATGTGCCCTCCAGTGCCACCAGCCATGATGAGCGCAGTGCGCTTCAAAACACTTTCCCCTTCATCAGGAGCCTGTTTTCGAAATCCACCCTGAACAGCATTCCGAGCGCGACGCAATTCGAAACGACGCCGCTTCCGCCGAAACTCAGAAGCGGAAGCGTCAACCCCTTGGTCGGCAGCACCCCCATGTTCACCCCGAAATTGATGATGGCCTGCACCCCGATCCAGATGCCTATCCCCTGTGCGACCAGTGCAGGAAAATAGCGCTCGAGGGATGCGGCCGTCCTGCCGATGGAAAAGGCGCGAATCACGAGCCACGCGAACAGGCCGATCACGGCAGCAATGCCGACAAAACCGAGTTCTTCTCCGATCACTGCGAGCAGAAAGTCGGTGTGCGCTTCAGGAAGATAGAAGAGCTTCTCGACGCTGCCGCCAAGCCCCACGCCGAACCATTCTCCTCTTCCTATCGCGATCAGCGCATGGCTCAGCTGATATCCCTTGCCGAAGGGATCAGACCACGGATCCATGAATCCTGCCACGCGCTGCATCCTGTATGGTGAGGTCCATATCAGAAGCACGAAGCCGACAAGCAGCATCAGGATGAGCCCGACGAAAAGCCTGCCGTTCATGCCCCCCAGGAAAAGGGCGGACATCGCGATCGCCGTGATGACTGCGAAGGCGCCGAAATCGGGTTCGGCGAGCAGGAGGAATCCCGTCACGAGCATGACGAGAAACATGGGCAGGAAGCCCTTTTTCAGATCCTGCATGTAGGCCGCCTTGCGAACCGTATAGTCGGCCGCATAGATCACGACGCAGAGCTTCATGAATTCGGATGGCTGAAGGTTGACCACGAAAAGCGAAAGCCACCGGCGACTCCCGTTCACTTCCCTTCCGATTCCGGGGATCAGCACCAGTACCAGCAAAATGGCCGCTGCGACGAAGAGATAAAGCGACATTTTCTGCCACGTCCTTATCGGCACCTGGAAGACCACCATGCCCGCTATCGCGCCGATTGCGAGGAAAACGGCCTGCCTGACCAGAAAATAGGTGGGATGGCCGCCGGAGGCGTGGCGCCCCGCATCGGCGATCGCGATCGACGCGGAATAAACCATGACAAGCCCGATGCCGAACAGGAACAGGACGATCCAGAACAGCGTCCTGTCGTAGTCTGCTTCCATGTTCAACGGGGCGTACATGTTTCCAGCTTCCTGTAAGCGGCCGAGAATGCTTCGGCCCGATGGACATAGTTCCTGAACATGTCGAAGCTCGCGCAGGCAGGGGAGAGCAGCACCGCATCCCCTTCTTTTGCCGCATCATATGCCTTGGCCACCGCTTCATCCATGCTCGATGCATGGAATACCGGGACACGAATGCCATGTATGGCGCGCTCGATGACGGGTGCATCCCTCCCTATCAGCACGACCGCTCTTGAATGGTTTTCAACCGCCGTCTTGAGCGGAGAAAAATCCTGCCCCTTGCCTTCCCCTCCGAGTATCAGAACCGATTTGGCCGGAAGTCCCACGAGGGCCGCGACGGTCGCCCCCACGTTCGTTCCCTTCGAATCGTCGTAGAATGCGACCCCCCCGATTTCGCCTATCTTCTCGACCCTGTGCGGCAGCCCTGAAAATTCGGATAGCGCCTTGACCAATGCCGCTTCAGGCACGTCGAGGACCGAGCAGAGTGCAAGGGATGCGAGCGCATTGAGGACGTTGTGAAGCCCAGCAACTTTCAGGTTTGACGCCTGCATCAGACGTCTTTCACCCTTCATCAGCCAGCCGTCATTGAGGCCGTATTCGGATTCGCTGTTGGGCGAGGAAAGGCCGAAAGAAAGCATTTTCCTGCCGGGCAGGCGCATCGCCATGGTCGCCGCATCGTCCCGATTGAGGACCTGAACGCCATCTCCCTTGAAAATTGCCGATTTAGCCTTGCCGTAATCGTTCATCGAATCGTATCGATCGAGATGATCCTCGCTCAAATTCAGCACAACTGCAGCCTTCGCATTCAGACT
>JAJZPK010000106.1 GCA_021811205.1 Pseudomonadota bacterium | reverse complement strand
TGATGTACATCATCGGATTGCCGCCCAGCGTATTGGTGAAAAAGTGCATGCCCAGATAGCGGTCGAGCGTGAGCAGCGCGAGCACCGCGGTCAGCGCCGGGAACGCAAACACGATCAGCACGGTGGTGCACAGCGTGGTCCAGGTGAAGATCGGCATGCGCATCAGACTCATGCCGGGCGCGCGCATGCGCAGGATGGTGACGAGGAAGTTGATGCCGGTCATCAGCGAAGCGACGCCGCCGATCTGGATGGCCCAAATCCAGTAATCGACGCCGGTGCTGGGGCTGTACTGCAGTTCCGTCAACGGCGCATAGCCGGTCCAGCCGTCCTTGGAAAATTCGCCCACGCCCAGCGACACCATCACCAGCATGGCCGCAGACACGGTCAGCCACAGGCTCAGCGAATTCATGAACGGAAAGGCGACGTCGCGCGCACCGATCTGTTGCGGCACGGCAATGTTCATCAATCCGACCATGAACGGCATGGCCATGAACAGGATCATGATCGTGCCATGCGCGGTGAAAATCTGATCGAAGTGGCCCGGAGGCAGAAAGCCGTAGGTGGGACCGTCGGCCACGGCCTGCTGCAAGCGCATCAGGATCGCATCGGAAAACCCGCGCAACAGCATGACCTGCGCCAGGATGATGTACATGATGCCGATCCGTTTGTGGTCGACACTGGTCAGCCATTCCCGCCACAGGTAACCCCATTTTCCGTAATACGTGATCAGCGCCAGCACGGCAACGGTAATCAACGCCGAAACGCCGACCGCGCCCATGATGATCGGATTGGTGACGGGAATCGCGGCGAAGGTCAGTTTGCCGAACATGTCAGCCCCCCTTTTCCTTGGCGCCGCTCTCCGACATCTTTCCGGGCCGGCGATAACGGTTCAATATCGATTCGAACAGTCCTTTTTGGACACCGGAAAACGACTGCGGCGGGTTGTCGGCCGATGGGGCGCGCAATGCCCGATAGCTGGCGAGGTCGAGCTGGTGCTGCGCTTGCCGCGTACTTTTCACCCAGGCGGCGAACTGGCGCAGCGGCACGGCATGGACCTTGAAATGCATGTCGGCGAAACCGGCGCCGCTGAACTGCTGATTCTGTCCCATATAGGTGCCGGCCCTGTCGGCGAGCAGGTGCAGGCGGCTGCGTTTGCCGGCCATCGCATAAATCTGGCTGCCGAGTTGCGGAATGAAGAACGAGGTCATTACCGTGTCCGAGGTAAGCTGGAAGCTGACCGGAACGCCGACTGGAATTACCAGCCGGTTGAGCGTGGCGAGGTTCTGTTCGGGATAGATGAACAGCCATTTCCAGTCCAGCGACACGACCTCGATCTCGAGCGGCTTGATGGCTGTGTCTATCGGAATCGACGGGTCGAGCCGGTGCGATTCGTGCCAGGTCAGGGCGCCGAGCGCCAGCACGATGATGGCGGGAATCAGCCAGACGACCAGGTCGATCCTGACCGAACGGCTCCATTTCGGATCGTATTCGTGTTGCGTGTCGGAGGCTCGGTATTTGCGCGGAAACCAGATGGCCATGAATATCACCGGGATTACGACAATCAGCATCAGCGTGAATGCTATGCCGATCACGAATCGTTCGGATTCGCCGACAGGACCGCCGGGCTGGAGAAGAGGTACGTTGCTGCAACCACTCACAAGAAGCGACAAGCCCAGCACCGACAATCCTGCACGAGAATACATGGGTTTCTTGATTGCGCTCTCCCGTGTTGTTTGCATTGACACGCGCCGCTCACGTCGGCCAGCCTGCCCAGCAAATGGTTCGCGGTTATATCTCCTGCAACCAGCCATACATGCAGGCATTTCGGTATTGGACATGACAAGGCCGGACGAGTTTCAACCGCTGCCCATCTTGATGACGCCTTGAACTGCCCCAAGGGCAGCGGCTTCCGGGAAATCCATGCGCACGGCACCGAAAGCCATGAGCAGGATAATGGCGACCGGCAGCAACGCCAGGCCGCACGAAGAGTCCAGACATGGGCTTACGAAAAAGAGCCAGCCCGAGCGAACTTTCATGTCTTTTTATTTTCCTATCGTATATACATTGAATATTACCTTCAACTATCACTGGAGGGCGTGTCATGCTACCCGACGCAGCGATGCAGCAAACGGAAGAAGTCGACATGGCAAAACTCGACAAAATCGTCAAGGAAGCGATCGCATCGATCTCGAATGCGACAGGGCTTTCTTCGGGCGAAGCGCTCAAAGTCATCGAGGAAGCTAATGTCGCAACATCGAAGGATGCCACCAGAGAGGCCATGAGAGAAATTTCGGTGGCAACCGATCTCAATACCGATATCTTCACCGAAAGCAGAACGGCGACCGTCGATGAAATCGTGGCAATAAGCAAGATCGACTGGAGGAACCTGCTCGCCTACTAGTGAGCCATCGTGCTCTTTCGGTCAATCAAGAACAGGAGGTGTCAAATGAAACCTTGCAATATTTTCGAGAACCGGACAGAGGCCGCATTTGTCAGGATGCTGATCCTCGGCGCCGCACTCACGGCCGTTTCCCCCGCGTTGTGGGCGGATGATACGAACAGCTATACCCGGCACGATCTGGTTTCAGACGGATTCGTCCAGTCGGACCAAACCGATTCCAACCTGAAAAACCCATGGGGCCTGGTTTTCAATCCCCGTAGCGATGTCTGGCTCTCCGACGCGGGCAGCGGTGTTTCGACGCTGTATGATGGCTCGGGCAAGCCTGCGCCTCTGGTGGTCAAGATACCGGGAGGAGATCCGACCGGGATAGTCTACAACCATTCTTCCGCATTCGTAGTCAGCAAAGGAGGCAACTCCGGGCCCAGCAGCTTCCTCTTTGCGACGGAAAAAGGGCGCATCTCCGGCTGGAATTACAATGTGGATTCGAGCAATGCAATCACTGTGATTGATAATGGCCGAAAAACCCATGCAATCTACAAGGGCCTTGCCATCGTGGATTCAGGCGCCTCTCCCATGCTCTATGCGGCGGACTTCCACAATGCCCGTATCGACGTGTTCGACAAGGATTTTCATGCCGTCAACCTTTCGCCCTCGAAATTTTCCGATCCGGCCTTGCCGACGGGATTTGCGCCATTCGGCATCCAGAATATAAATGGAGATTTGTACGTCACCTATGCGAAGCAGGATGTCGCGAAACGCGATGACGTGCACGGAGCGGGACAGGGTTTTGTCGATGTATACAGCCCAGATGGAGAACTCAAGCAACGGCTCGTCAGCCGTGATCACCTGAATGCTCCCTGGGGCCTGGCCAGAGCCCCGGCGGACTTTGGCAAATTCGGCAACAGCCTCCTGGTCGCAAATTTCGGCGATGGCACCATCAGCGCCTACGACATCGCCAGCGGAAAATTCCAGGGACAACTTATGACGCCGGATCACCGTCCGCTCAAGATTGACGGTCTGTGGGGAATCGCCTTTGGCAATGGGCAGCGCAATCAGCCCGCCAACGCGCTTTTCTTTACCGCAGGTCCAGATCATGAGAAACACGGCGTATATGGCCGCATTGATACGGCGGCGCAACCTGAAGCAGGAGGAGCAGCACCGTGGACAGGCGGTTCCTCCGGTTACTGAGGCGCATCCGTGCTTTGGATGCAGACTCAACTTGATGCGTAGTTGCCATGCATTTTCAGTCACGTGCGCGCACTGATCTGCCTTTCCGCCATATCAATCCATGATTAGGAAGAGAATTGTGCCGTTAAGCGCATGTATTTGGAGTCGGATTTGGAAAATACCGACCGTTATTGCGAGGAAAATCGACACGACATGAGACTAGACACGCGCACCATGCCGCCTGCAAAACCGCATTATTACTGGTTTTGGCGAGAAAAAAGCCCAGCCGTTGCGGGCTGGGCTTTTTGATGTTTGGTGGTGATAGGTGGACTTGAACCACCGACCCCAGCGTTATGAGTGCTGTGCTCTAACCAACTGAGCTATATCACCGGAGAATGCCGGGAAGCGGCAAATATGGTATTTTAATGATTTTCCCGGATTCTTTCAAGATCGCATGGATTTTGATGCAATCATCGTCGGCGGCGGGCTGGTGGGTTCCAGCCTCGCGGCCTCCCTTGCCAACAGCGGGCTGAAGCTCGCGCTTGTCGAATCCTCCCCGATATCCGCCGAAAAACAGGGCTGGGATGCCAGGATCTACGCGATCAGCCCCGGTTCCGCCCGGTTTCTCGAAAAATGCGGCGGATGGGGGAAAATGGACAAGACGCGCATCAATCCCGTGAGGGAGATGCGCATCTTCGGCGACGACGGCCAATCCGAACTCAGGTTCAGTGCTGAAGACGTCGGCGTATCCGAGCTCGCCTGGATACTCGAGAGCAGAAATCTGCTCGGCGGGCTCGAGAAATCCATCGAAGACCAGGAAAACCTGAAAATCTTCAGGCCGGCAGCCTGCCGCGACATGGTCTGGTCGGAAGATTCGATCGAGCTCGACCTGGAGGACGCCAGGCTCAATGCGAAACTGATCGTGGGGGCGGACGGCGCGCGTTCCTGGCTCAGGCAGCATGCAGGATTCGAAATCAATCCAAGGCCGTACAACCAGATGGGCGTCGTCGCCAATTTCGAATGCGACAAGCCCCATCGCGACACCGCATGGCAATGGTTCAGGAAAGACGGCGTGCTCGCCTTCCTGCCGATGCCGGAAAACAGGATATCGATCGTCTGGTCGATCTGGACGGAGGAGGCCGAGAAACTGATGGCCGATCCGCAATTTTCCCAAAAGGTCATGGAAGCGTCGAACAACAGGCTGGGGGAATTGAAGCCGATGACGCCTCCCCAGGCATTTCCCTTGAGGCTGATGCGCGTATCAAGCCTGGTGAAACCCAGGGTTGCGCTCGTCGGCGATGCGGCCCACAATACCCATCCATTGGCAGGCCAGGGCGTGAACCTGGGCTTCAGGGATGCGCGCGAACTGTCTGAAGTGCTGATCAATCGCGGCCCGCAGAAGGACTGCGGAGACTATCATCTGCTGCGCAAGTTCGACCGCGCAAGGCGCGAAGACATACTGACCATGCAGAGCACGACAGACATGCTGCAGAAGCTTTTCAACAACGAACTCCCCGGCATTCCTTTTGCCAGGAATATCGGGCTCAGGATGGTCGAAGGACAGCCCTGGCTCAAGAACGCGCTGATCCAGCATGCCCTCGCTTGATTTTTTTATTCGGGAAACACCATGAAATCCATTGCCTACATCGCTCTTGCATTCTTCGTTTCGATCTCGGCCGCCCAGGCAGATACTGCCAGCGTCAGGGCTGCAATGCAGAAGAAATTCCCCAAGGAGAAGATCATCGAGGTCGTGAAGACGCCCTACGGCGGCCTCTATGAGGTCGCCTTCGAGGACAGCATCGTCTACACGGACGAAAAAACGGATTTTCTCCTCTCGGGCAGCCTCTACGACATGAAGACCATGCAGAACCTGACCGAGGCGAGAGCCAAGAAGCTCTATGCGGTCAAGTTCGATTCGCTTCCCTTCCAGTATGCCTTCAAGGAAGTGAAAGGAGACGGAAAGCGCAAGGTCGCGATCTTCACCGATCCGAACTGCCCTTTCTGCAAGCGCCTCGAGAAGGAGATGCAGAAAGTGAACAACGTCACGATCTACCGCTTCATCCTGGCCATCCTGCCGGGCTCGCCGGAGAAGGCGAAGGACATCTGGTGCTCGCCCAATCGGGACAAGATCTGGCGCGATGCCCTGCTCGAAGGAAAGAATCCGCCCAAGGCGAAGGCCTGCGACACGAGCGCGCTCAAGAAGGTCGCCCAGCTCGCAGCCAGGCTCAGGATCAACGGCACGCCCGCCATCATTTTCGCCGACGGATCGATCAATCCGGGCTACATGCCCGCCGACGACATAGAGAAGGCACTCTCCTCGGCCAAGGCCGACTAGCGTATCATTTTCGGAAACATGGGCCGGAGGGCCGCACAAACAGGCCCTTCGCGTTTCGTATCTTTTCGGATACGCTAGGCTCTTGTGTCTATCTTGTGGCCCGGCTCCGGAAGATGGCCGGTTTCGCGCTTCTCTTCCTCCGCGCCCCCATGTTTCTTTCCTGAAGGCCGCTTCCCTTCCTTTTCCCGCTTATCGGCAACCTATTGGATTTCTTGAGTTTACTGTACACTTTTCCCCGAAGGAGGAAACAAATGGAAAAGAAGCGAAAAAACAACTGGATCTTGCTAGGGGGAATAGTCCTCGCCTTCCTCGCCATGGCCGCTACCGGATATCTGATGGGCCATCCTCCCAAGGCAGTGGATTCGAAGCTGAAGAAGATGCTCCAGGATGCGGACGATGTTCAGGGCGCCGATGCAATGAGATTGAAGCTGCCCCGCATAGGCAGCCCGGAATCTTCTCCTGCCGCATCAAAGTGAAGGGGTTTCCAATCCTGCAATCAGAGTGTAATATTGAAGCATGATCGGTTTTTCAGGTATTCGTAATTTCATTTACCGGTATTCATCATTAAATCCTGATATAGCGAGGTACTCCATGATCGAAACCATCACCACCATCGTTTTTGTGAGCGCAATCCTCTTCGTCGCGTTTTCCGGAAGAAAATCCGGCCATGAAAAGAGCGATATGGAAATTGCGAAGGAGCGTCAGGAAAACAACTCCTGAGTCCTTACCTGGGAAGAAGGACCCACAGCCTGCCGCGCTGGCGGGTCTTGCCGGCAAGTTCCCCCGCCTCTCTTCCCGATCCCCAGTAGACGTCAGCCCTCACCTTTCCCCTGATCGCGCCGCCCGTGTCCTGCGCCAGCATGAGTCGGTCGAATTCCTTCTCGCTTTCCGGCCAGGTGGTCGAAAGATAGACGGGCGAACCCAGGGGAATGACGCGGGTATCGACCGCGATGCTGATGCCGGGCGACAAGGGAACGCCTAGTGAGCCGGGCGGGTTTTCTTCCGAATTCTTCAGGAACCTGAAGAAGACGTAGCTCGGATTCTCGTCAAGAAGCCTTTCCAGCTTTTCAGGGTGCGACCTCCCCCATGCCTTGATGCCCTCCATCGACGCCTGGGAGACGCTCAATTCCCCGCGTTCCACCAGCACCTTGCCTATCGATCTGTAGGGATAGCCGTTCTGGTCCGCATAACCTATCCTGACCATGTCCCCATCAGGCAGCATCACCCGCCCCGATCCCTGTATCTGCAGGAAAAAGAGATCGATCGCATCGTCGGCCCAGAGGATCTCGTCTCCCTTCAAGAGATCGGGCTCGCCGGCAATCTGGGCGCGGCTGTAGTAGGGGACCAGCCTGTTCCCCACCACCCTTCCCCTCAAGCGCATGTGGGTGAGCTCGGGATAGAGCTCGGAAAGGTCGACAGAGATGAGGTTCTTGGGCACGCCGTAGACCGGATATTTGTAGCGGGAACTGGGTTTCAGGCTTCCCCTGATGACGGGCTCGTAATACCCGGTGATCAGCCCTTCATCGGACCCGTCCGAATTGGGAAGCGCATAGGGGGTGAAATGCTCTTCGAAGAAGGCGCGGACCTCCTTTTCGCCCTGATTTTCAAGGGCCATGGCTTCCCCGCATACCTTGGACCATGAAGACCGCGTCTTGAGCCTCGAGCAGCTTCTTGTGAAGGATTTCCAGGAAGGCAGAAGGTCGTTCTTGTCCCATCCTGGCAGGTCGCTCCAGGAAACTGCGCGGGGCGCAGGGGGGACCTTGGGGACCGTGCAGCAGCCGGCGAAGAGGAAAAGCAGAAGGAGCGCGAGTATGGGCATGGGTGCATTTTACATGAGGCTTGCCCGCGATTAAAATCAGGCGCGTTGACTTGCCTGCTTTTGTTAATCTATAGTCTCAGGATGGACGCAGAACTCAAAGCGCTTGAAGAAAAAATTGCCCAATTCATAGAATTGAATCACAGGCTGCGTGTGGAAAACCTCGCCCTCAGGCAGGACCTTGCGCAAGCCCAAGGAGAGAACAGGCGCCTTGGGGAAAAAATCGACCTCGCGAAAAGCAGGCTGGAATCCCTCCTGACCAAAATTCCCGGAGAAGAAGAATGAGCAAGAGCCTGGACGTCATCATAGACGGACGCCCTTTCAGGGTCGCTTGCGAGGAGGGCGAAGAAGGGGCGCTTCTGGATGCCGTCGCCTATCTGGACAGGAAGATGGGAGAGATCAGGGAGGCGGGCAAACTGGTCGGCACGGACAGGATCGCGGTGATGGCCGCACTCAATATCGCGCACGAATTGCTGTCAGTGAAGTCGGGCGGACTTGAAATCGGCGAATTCAAGCGTAGAATAAACACCATGAAGTCTTCGCTCGAAAAAGCGATGGTCGAGCAGGAAGAGCTTTTCTAGTTACTCCCCTGCCGTGTTCGACGAGACCATACATTCCTTGAACCAATAGTTGGCATAGAGGCTGCTGACCATTTTCCGCTGTTGAGCCT
>JAJZPK010000105.1 GCA_021811205.1 Pseudomonadota bacterium | reverse complement strand
CAGCTTGAGCACCTGGGTTCCCGGTGCCTTGGCAACCAGCCTCACCGAGCGCGGCTGCTTGTCGAAGAAGGACATTTCTCCGAGCATCTCGCCAGGCCCTGCGCGCACGATCTCGTTTTCATGACCGTGATCATCGAAGGTGAGTGCAATCTCGCCCTCGATCACGAAATAGAGCGCATCTCCGATGTCGCCGATGTCCGACAGGATGTCGCCCTTCTCGAATTTCAGCAGGGTCAGATAATCGAGCAGCGTCTGGACCTCGCTGACGGTCAGGGATTCGCAAAGATACTGGTGACTGAGCAGCTGCGGCAGCCTGATCTGATCGGTTTCCGAATTTCCCCTCGACATGGAGCACCTCTTTATTGTTGTGAAGCATTCATTATGCCGCGATGCAGGGAAAAGCGCATTACTTCTGTCGGGTATTTTCGTCGAAATCCCAAAGCATGTGCGCATCGATCATCAGCCTGTAGCGCGCATCGAGCGCATCGATCTGCGCCAGTTGCGATGCCAGCTGCGATTCGATCGCAAGCCGTCTTGCAGCCAGCAATTCGGCAAGATTGACTTCGCCCAGTGCGTAAGCGCTGGAGACGAGATCGGCGTTTCGGACCATCCCTTTCGCTGCATCCAGCGATTTTTCCCATTCATTATAGCTTGCCTCTGCCATGATGTAATTGGACGAGACATCGGATTCGACACGCCTTCTCGCATCGAGTTCCCGCTGCATCGCCATCTCGGCTGCGGCTGCAGCGCCATCAGCGCCCGCCTTCCTGTAATCGCCGGGCAGCGGGAAGCTGAGTATGCCGCCCACGACACGCTGACTTCCCCCGTATTCCGAAGAATAATTGAGGCCTATGGTCGGGTCGGGCACGTTGTTCGCGCGGCTTCTGGATGCCTGGAGTTCGGCCCTTTTTTGCTCGCTGCTTGCAAGCAGTATGGCATGGTTTTGTGAAATGATTTTTTCACGCCAGAATTTTTCCGGTTCTGCCAGAGGCGTGGGCTCGCTGAGGGCGGGATTGTCGGGCAGGGAAATTTCCGGGAAATTGAGCGAAAGGCGTCTTGCGGCGATCGTTTCGTTCATTTTCGCCTGCAGTTCGGAAAACCTGGCCTGGTCGAATGCCGCCTTGGCCAGGGTCAGATCGAGCTTCGGCGCATCCCCTGCCTGGAGCCGCTTTTCGACGACGCCCATTTGCTTCTCGAGCAGGCCGGCCTGGTTCTGCCATGCCATTTCCCTGGATTTCTCCCTGAGCCATGCAAACCAGAGTCCGAGCAGTCTTTTTGCCGATTCGTGCATGGCATCACCATGCGCAAGCCTTGCCGTGATCATGTCCTGCCTGCCGATGTCTTCGTCGAGTGCCTTCTTTCCCGGAAGGCGAAAGGGGCGGGATACTTGCAGGCTCCATTCGTTCAGCGTCTGACGGATGCTGTCGTCCCTTCTCCTGTCCCCGGTCATCTGAACCGTATATTCGTAGGGGCCCGCTTTCAGCCTGGCATCGTTGCTGCGCTGCAGATCGATGCCGGCCGCCTGTTCCTTCACGGCAGGGGCATGCGCCAGGGCGCTTTTCACTTCATAGGCAGGCGGCAGGTCGGACGCCTGAGCCTGGATGGAAAGGAATGCGGCAAGCAGCAGGATTCTCATGGCAGCCTGCCGAAAGCATTGACCGGGCTCGTCCAGAAGGCGATGCGGATTCCCGGGAAGGCATTCCTGATGTCGGCGAGCAGCGTATCGGCATCACTCTCTTCCATGACGATGTCCATTCTCGTTTTTCCGGCCCTTCCCCTCACCTGTTCCTTCAGCGTGGCGAGCTCGGCATCATGCCCGTGCCCTTCTATCGACGAAGTATGGAAGCCCTGTTTCAGGTGTTCGAGCATGAAGTCGATGATATCTTCCTCGACATCCTTCTGGAAAATAAGCGTCAGGCAGCACAGATTCACTTCAAGTCTTCCTTGCTTATGCCGAAGCGCCGGTAAAGGATGGGCAATATGACCAGCGTCAGCAGGGTGGAGGTGACGAGCCCGCCGATCACGACGACGGCGAGCGGCTTCTGTATTTCTGAACCCGGCCCGCTGGAGAAGAGCTGGGGAACGAGCCCGAAGGCGGTGATGCTGGCCGTCATGAGGACAGGTCTAAGCCTGCGTTTGGCGCCCTCTTTCACGACCCGGTCAAGCGGCATGCCCTGCGCGTGGAGCTGGTTGAAATATGAGACCAGCATCACGCCGTTCAGGACGGCGATGCCGAGCAGGGCGATGAAGCCGACGGAGGCGGGAACGGAAAGATACTGGCCGGAGATCAGCAGGGAAAAAACGCCGCCTATCAGCGCGAAGGGTATGTTCGCGAAGACCAGTATCGACTGCCTGACGGATCCGAATGTGGCGAACAGGATGAGGAAGATCAGGAGGAGCGCGACGGGCACGACCATGGCGAGCCTTGCTGCCGCGCGCTGCTGGTTCTCGAACTGTCCGCCCCATTCCGTGGTGTAGCCTGTCGGAAATTGCATCTTCGAGGCGACTTCGTTTTGCGCATCCCTGACGAATCCGACCAGATCGCGCCCGGCCACGTTCGACTGGACCACGATCATCCTTGCTGCATGTTCATGGGCGATGCTGACCGGGCCGTCCGTGCGCTCGAGAGTGGCGACGGCGGAAATCGGCACGCTCTGCCCGTCCGGAAGGGTGATGAGCAGATTGGAGAAAAGCGCAGGGGATCGCCTCAGATTTTCTTCGCCGCGCAGAACGAGCGGCGTCCTTCTTCCGTTCTCCAGCACGATGCCCAGCTGCCTGCCCTCGATTTCTCCCCTCAGCCTGTTTTCGATGTCGTCCACGGAGAGCCCCATCCTTCCGGCGGCGAGCCTGTCTATCGCCACTCTATAGTACTGGACCCCCGTGTTCTTCGGGGTGAACACGTCTTCCGATCCGGGGATTTTCTTCAGGATGCCGACCATTTGAGCTGCGAGCTTGTCCAGCGTCCCGAGATCGGGGCCGAATATCTTGATCGCGATATCTCCCCGCACGCCTGTCAGCATTTCGGAAACGCGCATCTGTATGGGCTGGGTGAAACTGAAGGAGATGCCTGGAAAATTCAGCATGACTTTCCTGATTTCGCCGATCAGCCATTCCTTGTCCGGGTTTCGCCATGAAGACTTGGGCGCGAGCACCATGAAATTGTCGGTCTCGTTGAGCCCCATGGGATCCAGGCCGAGCTCGTCCGATCCTGTTCTCGAGATGATGTGCTTCACTTCAGGCACCTTGGCCAAAATGGCCTTCTGGATACGCTCGTCCAGCTTCACGCTTTCATCGAGGCTGATCGAGGGCAGCTTCTCGACCTGCATGATGATGTTTCCCTCGTCCATGACGGGCATGAATGTCTTGCCGACCAGGGTATAGGCGCCCATCGTCAGGACCAGAGCGACGACCGCCGCTATGATCACGGGTTTGGCATGATCGAGCGCCCAGGAGAGCGCGGGCGCATAAATGCGCTGCGCCTGCTCCACCAGCCAGGGCTCTTCATGCGATGGCCGGCCGATCAGCATGGATGAGAGCACGGGAATGACGGTCAGTGCGAGCAGCAGGGATGCGGAGAGGGCGAAAACGATGGAAAGCGCGACCGGGATGAACAGCTTGCCTTCCAGGCCCTGCAGCGTGAGGAGCGGCAGGAACACGATCACGATGATCAGCACGCCCGATGCAACTGGGGCGGCGACTTCCCGGGCAGCGCGGTAGACGAGATGCAGGCTGGGGCGTCCCGCATGCCTGCCTGAAAGATGGGTCACGATGTTTTCTACCACGACCACGGCGCCGTCGATCAGTATCCCGATCGCGATCGACAAGCCGCCAAGGCTCATCAGGTTGGCCGACATGCCGCTCGTTCTCATCATGATGAAGGTGATCAGTGCGGCAAGCGGGAGCGCGAAGGCGACGGTCAGCGCGGCCCTGATGTTGCCCAGGAAAAGCAGCAGCAGGACGACGACGAGCGCGACTGCCTCCAGCAGCGATTTCGAAACGGCATGGATGGCGCGCTTGACCAGATCGCCCCTGTCGTAGAACACGTCCGCCCTTACGCCCTTCGGAAAGGAAGGGGTCATATCGGCAAGCTTCTGCTGGACCTCCTTCACCACCTTCTGCGCGTTTGCGCCCATCAGGCCCAGGACCAGGCCCTCGACCACTTCGCCTTTCCCGTCCTTCGTGACCGCGCCGTACCGGGTAAGGCTGCCTATCCTCACCGATGCGATGTCTCCGACACGGGTCGGGATGCCTTGACTGTCGACGGACACCACGATGTTCTTCAGGTCTTCCAGAGAGCGGATGCGCCCTTCGGTGCGGACGAGCAGGGTCTCCTCTCCTTCGGTCAGCCTTCCCGCACCGTCGTTCCTGTTGTTTTCCTCGACCGCCTTCTGCAGCATCGCGAGCGAAATTCCCCTCGCATGCATTGCAGCATTGTTTGGAGATACTTCGAATGTCCTGACCAGGCCGCCGAGCGAATTGACGTCTGCAACACCGGGAAGCGTCCTGAGCGCTGGCCGGATCACCCAGTCGAGCAGGCTGCGTCTTTCCATGAGGCTGAGGTTCCCGCCTGCTATCGTGAACATGAACATTTCGCCGAGCGGGGTGGTGATGGGCGCGAGTCCGCCGGTGACGCCCTTGGGCAGGTCGACCGAATTCAATCTTTCCGCGACCTGGTTTCTCGCCCAGTAGATGTCGGTTCCCTCGTTGAAGTCCATGGTGATGTCTGCGAGCGCATACTTCGACCTGGAGCGAACGATCTTCTTGTTCGGAATGCCGAGCATTTCGAGTTCGATGGGGGTAGTGATCCTGGCCTCGACTTCCTCGGGAGTCATGCCGGGCGCCTTGATGATGATCTTGACCTGGGTCGGGGAAACATCGGGAAAGGCGTCGATCGGCAGTTCCTCGAATGCATAGATCCCTGCGCCTGCGACAAGCGCAGTCATGACGAGGACGAGCAGGCGCTGGGTGAGGGAGAATTCGACGATGCGGGAGAGCATCACTTGCTCCCGGAAAGAGCAGACTTGAGCGCTGCGATGCCGTGAACGGCGATCGTCTCGTCGCCGGAGAGTCCTTTCACCAGGATTTCTGTGCCGCTCTCGCTGACGACTTCGACCGGTTTCATGCTGAAGCCGGAAGGCGTCCTGACGAACACTGCGGGATTTCCGCCGATGCGGGCGAGCGATTCGCTGGAAATCTGCCAAAGATTTTCGGATGCGCTCGATATCTTCGCCTCGACCTTGAGCCCTGGCTTGAGAAGGTCGATGTTGCGCGTCATTTTCGCTCTCACCATGACGGTCTGGCTGGCCGGGTTGACGCTTTTCCCTATCGAATACAACACGCCTTCGGCATCAGTGCCCTGCACGGTGACCATGCTGTCTTCCTTGAGCCGGGGAAGAAGTGAGGCCGGCACTTCGATTTCGAGCCAGATGGGGGAAAGCTGCGCGATCCTGTAGATGGGGGATGATGCATCCACGCGCTGTCCTGCGATGCCCAATTGCTCGAGCACGAAACCGTCCAGAGGGGAGCGGAGAACCAGGGTGCTGCCGATCTTTCCGTTCTCGGCCAGGGCTTTCAATTCGGCCCCGGAAAGGCCGGAGAGCATGAGTATCTGCTTCTGGCCGGAGGCTGCGGCCTGCGCTTCGATGTATCGGCTGCGCGAGGAAGAATAGCGGCCCCGGGAGATGATCCCTTCGTCGAAAAGCTTCTTGTCGCGCTCCATCGTTTCGCTGGCCAGCTGGAACCGGGTTTGCGCCTCGAGGTAGGCGCGTTCCGCCTCGGCAAGCGAAGGGCTCTGCAGCCATGCGAGAACCTGGCCCTTTTTGACGTGATCGTTTGCATTTGCTTCCATTTTCTCGATGTAGCCTGAAAGCGGCGAACTCACGATGAAAAGCTGGTTGTTGGGCAGGACGACCCGCGCCGGCAATCCGTGCGTGCTGGCATGGCTGGCCCTGGACACGGGCGCAGTCTTGATGCCGAGCGCATCGATCTGGGCTGCAGTCAGGCTGACCGAATCGGCCGCATGCCCCGGCAATGAAAGGAGGGAAAAAACGAAAAAAAATACTGTAAATTTATTGGTTTTCATGTGCGGCACCGGGGATGTTGGATCCCCCTCTCTTCATATATAATGCACCACCATAGTGCAGGTCAAACGATTGCGTCCATACAATCGTATACGTCAAAAATTAAGAATGGGTTAATTTCCCGGTTGGAGAAGGGCGAAGATGGAAGCTTTGAAAACAAGCGGCGATGTCTTGTTCATTTTGCTGGGGGCCATCATGGTGCTCGCCATGCATGCGGGATTCGCCTTTCTCGAACTCGGCACGGTCAGGAAGAAGAACCAGGTCAATGCGCTCGTCAAGATCATGTCCGATTTTGCCGTCTCGACTGTGGCCTATTTCTTCATCGGCTACGGCATCGCCTACGGCATCAGCTTCATGTCAGGGGCGGACCATCTTCTCGCCAGGAGCGGATACGAACTCGTCAGGTTCTTCTTCCTGCTGACCTTCGCCGCGGCGATTCCGGCGATCATCTCGGGCGGCATCGCTGAGCGCGCCAAGTTCCATCCCCAGCTTGCCGCGACCTTCATTCTGGTCGGCTTCGTCTATCCCTTCTTCGAAGGAATAGCCTGGAACGACCATTACGGCATCCAGGCATGGCTGCAGAGCGCATTCGGCGCGAAATTCCACGATTTCGCAGGCTCGGTGGTGGTGCATGCGGTCGGCGGCTGGATCGGGCTCGCGGCAGTGCTTCTCCTCGGAGCGCGGCACGGGCGCTATGCCAAGGACGGCAGGATTGCCGCTCATCCGCCTTCCTCCATTCCCTTCCTCGCGCTTGGATCATGGATCCTTTCGGTGGGCTGGTTCGGCTTCAACGTGATGTCGGCTCAGACCCTTTCGGCGATCAGCGGGCTGGTGGCGGTCAATTCGCTGATGGCGATGGTGGGCGGAATCATCGCTGCGCTCGTCGTAGGCAAAAACGATCCCGGGTTTCTGCACAACGGACCGCTCGCAGGGCTGGTTGCGGTTTGCGCCGGGTCCGACCTCATGCATCCCGTCGGCGCGCTCTTCACGGGGCTTATCGCGGGCGCGCTGTTCGTCCATCTCTTCACGATCACCCAGAACAAGTGGAAGATCGACGACGTCCTGGGCGTCTGGCCGCTGCACGGGGTGTGCGGCGCATGGGGCGGTATCGCTGCAGGCATTTTCGGCGCGAAGGCCCTGGGCGGCGTTGGCGGCGTCTCGTTCATGTCGCAGCTGATCGGTACGCTGCTGGGCATCGGGGTCGCGCTCGCCGGCGGGTTCGCAGTCTACGGCCTGCTGAAGAAATTCGTCGGCATCCGGCTCGACCAGGAGCAGGAATTCAACGGGGCCGATCTTTCCATCCACAACATCAGCGCGACACCCGAAAAGGAAGGCGGCTGGTGACGGCGTGATGGCGAGGAATAAAGTCTGTCGGGCGTGAATAAAGTCTGTCGGGAAGAAAATCTGTTGCTAACTGCATCAATTCGTCCTGGCGAATTTTCATGCGGGTACAGGGGGCGTTTGAGAGTTCTGAATCAGTTCCCATCAGTCAATAAAATAATGGCTGCCTTGCGTAACGAACTCCACCCGCAATGCGATTCTCCAGCAGAGTATCCTGCAGCTGCAACTCTTGCGCTGGTTGCTGGAATCCCCGTTCAGCAGTTTGTTCGAAATCACAGCCTTCTCCCGTTTCTCCGAGCAATTCCAAATAAAGACCATGATGTGGTGCATGGTGATCCATTACGTCAAGATTTGATTGGTCTTTTTGGAACTAGATTTTGGCGTCGATCGAAGGTTTTCTTCTGCGAAGAATGCATTCAAACTGATTTCGAGTCATCACAAGGTTTCGCATATTGGAGACGAGACCATCAGTTGCCAGGCATGACATGGTGTGAACAGCATGGAAGGCAATTGGCATATAACCCAATCGGAAAGAAGGCGATGGACGGAATGCCGACGTCGGATATGCAACGTCGGTATGAATTTTCCGAATCAGAATTTTCGGGTTTGATGGAAAATCAAATAATCCAGCGTTACGTCAATATTGTAAAAGGCATGCTTGATTCTGAAAGGCCAATGAATTTAATTCATGCCAGGTATCTAATTGCTGGAAAAGCGAAAAAAATTGGATTGCGGATAGGTGAACGGGGGAAGAAAAAGATCCTTACAGATTTCTTTCTTGATCTTGTGCCGGAATACTGGATAAAAGCTATATATCCTGAAATAGGAAATCGCACATCTGGAGAATTCTTTACCCCGATAGACAATATCACAGTAGGACGGACCCCTGTCCCCAGCTATGCATTGGCCCTTGCTGCATTTTTTGAATCAACGGACGAAGCTTTGAATTATTGGTTCAGAAATAATGATGATCTGCCTACGGTGCGTAAACCCCAAAGGAAATTTGGCAGAAACTATTGGAACAGTAATGAAGTTTTTAAACATTTTGTAGCCTGTGGTGGAAATCAACAC
>JAJZPK010000104.1 GCA_021811205.1 Pseudomonadota bacterium | reverse complement strand
GCCACCAACAAGGTCTATGACGGGACGACGACAGCGGCGCTGTCCGGGGGAACGCTGAGCGGGACAATTTACGGAAGCGACAGCGTGAGTCTTTCGCAGGCGGGCAGTTTCGCTTCGAAGAATGTCGGAAACGGCATCGTTGTCACCGCAGCGGACAGCCTCTCCGGATCGGCGGCAGGAAATTACATGCTGACCCAGCCCACCGGACTTTCCGCGAACATCACGCCTCTGGCGATCACGGTCACTGCCATAGGCGCTGACAAAGTCTACGATGGTACAGCAAACGATCCAGTGACATTGTTGAGTACAGGAATAATATCCGGCGACAAGGTGATCTTCGCGGATTCGACAGCAACGTTTGCCAACAAGAATGCCGGAAGCTACAAGATGATCCAGGTCACGGGCATATCGGCTTCCGGAGCTGATGCAGGAAACTACACGTTCAACAACTCAGCAGTCACCATGGCCACCATTCACCCGGCCACCCTGTTCTATGATGCAACGCCGATGACAGTCAATATGGGACAACCGTTACCAAACGTTCCTTCTGGCCGGATATACGGTTTTGCACCCGGCGATACACTTGCCAATTCGGCAACAGGTACCGCATCGTGGAAGGCAGATTATGGTCCTTCCACTCCTCCGGGAAGATTTGACATCTATGGGAGTGGCCTCTCCCCGGCCAACAGCAACTATGTATTTGCTCAGGCCCCAAGTAATTCGTACGCTCTTACGGTTGCAGGCAACTTGCCTGCATCGCCTGAAACAATTGTCATGGAAGCTCCTCCTCCGTTGACAGGGGCATCTGCCACGGAAACTTCTCATGAACTCCCGCCCATTGGATCGGGCCTGGATTCACTGTTTGTCAGTTCGTCCGTGGCCATGCATGTCGTGAATGCTGGCGTAAATATCGGTGACCCGCTCAACTCCAATTGATATCACCATCATGAACAAAAATTTTTCGACACACCTGAAATCGTTCCTGCCTTTCTGCTTCGCAATTGCATCCTGCCATGTGCTAGCAGCGGGCCCAGCCATGTCACCAGGAGCTGGCTCGCTGTTGCAGCAGATTCAGCCACAGGGTGCGCCATTGCCGTCCTCGTCGGAGACTGGATTGAAGATAGAGAGGGAAGGAGAAAGGCAGCAGCCATCGAAGCCATTCATGGTGAAACGGATACAGATTACGGGAAATACACTATTCGATGCGGCAACACTGCATGAACTAGTGGCTGATTCGGAAGGGCGTGAGTTGACCCTTACGCAGCTTGATGGTCTTGCATCCAGAATCACAGACTATTATCACAACCACGGCTACCCACTGTCTCGCGCCATCATTCCGGCGCAGACGATTCATGCCGGGATTGTGACGATCGAAGTGATCGAGGCGAAGTACGGCGAGATCAAGTTGGACAACAGAAGCCGAGTGACAAGCCCACTGCTGACGGATACCCTTTCCTCCCTGAAGGGTGGCGAGCCGATTGACCAGGAATCCATGGATCATGCTCTGCTCCTACTGTCCGATGTACCCGGTGTTGCGGTGGACGCGACCTTGAAGCCAGGAGAGAAGGTGGCGACTTCGGATCTTGTCATCGTGACCTCGCCCACACCCTTCGTGTCAGGCAGCGTGCAGCTCGACAATTACGGCAACAAATACACGGGCAGGAACAGACTGGGTGCCAATCTGTTCATCTCGAACCCGCTGCACCACGGCGACATGCTGAGTTTCTCGGCCCTGACATCGGGATCCGGGATGAACTACGGAAGGATAGGGTACGATACGCTGCTCAACAGCTACGGCACGCATGCCGGTGTGTCGTATTCGGCGTTGCATTACATTCTTGGGGATTCACTGTCGAATCTGAATGCTCACGGCACGGCAGACGTAGGGAGCGGGTGGATTCGTCATCCGCTGATCCGAAGACGTGATGTCAATGTCTATGGACAGGTGCAGTATGATCACCTGAAGCTGGATGACCATTATGACGCATCGAACATCCAGACGGACCGTCATCTTGACAACTGGACAGGCACGCTGTCCGGAGATGAACGGAACGTTGACGGGGTGAACACGTGGAGTGCTTCCATAACCACGGGAAATTTAGGCTTTGACAATGGAACGGCACAACTGGCGGATGCTGCGTCCGCGAAGACCCAGGGATCATTCTCGAAGTGGAACCTGAATCTTTCCAGATTGCAGAGTCTGGGGAACGAGACGAGCCTGTATGCCGCATTGTCAGGCCAATGGTCGAATGCCAACCTGGATCCTTCGCAGCAGATGGTGGCTGGCGGGCCATATACGGTGAGGGCATACGACATGGGTGTGCTGTCTGGAGACGAGGGTTATCTCGGGACGGTCGAGCTGCGCCACAACCTGAGCCGGACGTGGCAGGCGATCGCTTTCTGGGACAGCGAGCATGTCATCGTGAATACGAATACCTGGGTTGCCGGAATCAACAGTGCGACCCTCACGGGTGCAGGTCTTGGGCTCGACTGGTCAGGACAGGATTCTTGGAACGTGAGAACCTATGTCGCGGCAAGGATCGATACGCCGCCTGCCTCACTTGTTCCTGTGTCGTCTTCATCGAGAATCTGGGTTCAGGTCGGGAAAGGATTCTGAAGATTCACTTATTCAGGGACATGGTCTGGAAGTAGCAGAAAAATGGGCATGAATCCTTGCATCACGAGAATCCGATGCGCCTGAATATCAGGATCTTGACGAAGTCGATGACGAAGAGATAGGCGATCACGATGGCAATCAGGTCCAGCACGAGATGGAGTGGTATGGGGGCCATCAGGATGCCGCGGGTGGAGAGCATTGCCACGGCGATCACGTCGAGCAGGCTCGCGATCAGCAGCCATTTGCTCGGAAGCGAATTCCAGAAGTGCTTCCTTTCTCGAACCAGATAGACGTTCCCCTGTCCGGTCAATACCAGCATGACGAAAACCAGCGTCTGCAGCGCTTTCAGCGGAAGATGAAGCCAGTCCCGGCCGACGAAGAAAACCGTGAAGGAAAGAAGCAGCACGAAAGCGGCCAGGGTTCCGGCTGTCGCCATCAGCTGGGGAACATTCCAGCGTTCCGGCTCCTTTGAGTAGGAGACGTTGTCCGTCGCGATCGACATGGTCACGAAGTCGTTGGTGAAAAGAAGCAGGACGATCAGCATCGGCGTGATGACGAAAGTTCCGGTCAGCATCACGCCTACGCTCATGAAGATCGCGATTTCCATGGTCTTGATGATCTTGTTGAGCGTATAGGTCAGCATGCGCTGGTAAATTCGTCTGCTTGTCCTGACCGCCTCAGCCATGTCGGAAAGTCCCGGCCTGGTGAGAACGAGGCTGGCGGCTGCCTTGGCGACATCCGTCGCGTTTGCCACTGCGATCCCGACTTCGGCCTGCTTCAGGGCTGGCGCATCATTGACGCCGTCTCCGCTCATGCCGACGACCTGCCCCGCCCGCTGCACCTCCTGCACAAGACTGTATTTGTCTTGTGGAAGCACTCTGGCATAGACGTCGTAATCCAGCACGTGATGTTTCATTTCGTCGCCCATGTGTTCCGGCGGGCAAACGCGATTTCCGATGCCGACCTCTTCTGCAATTGCGCGGGCCGTGGCCGGGCCGTCGCCGGAAACCATCAATACGCGTACGCCGAGATCGTGCAGATCGCCGATCAGCGCTTTCGAATCGTTCCTTGGCGGATCCTGAAGGCCGACGAATCCGGCTAGGGTCGTGGCGCCATCCTGCTCGACTGCGACGGCCAGGATGCGCGAACCGTCTGAGCCAAGGCTTTCGGCGTCGACATCTTTCCCTGCAAGGGAGGATATGACGCCAGGTGCGCCCTTGAGCACGTGCATTGTCTTTCCGTCCTGCTCGAAATAGGCCTCCGAGCGCTTTGTCTCCGGATCGAAAGGAACGAATTTCACGCGTTTCGGTAGACCTTCTAGTACGCCTCTTGATCCGGCGGCTTCCAGAATGGCAAGGTCGATGGGATCCTGAGTGGCCTCGTCGCATGCGAGCGCAGCAAGACGGAGCAGGTTCTCTTCCGAGAAGGATCCATGGGGGTGGAGCATGGAAAGAGCCAGCCTGTTCTGGGTGATGGTGCCGGTCTTGTCAGTGGCCAGCACTTCCATCGAGGCGGCATCCTCGATTGCCGAAAGGCGCGTCACCAGAACGCCGTTTCTGGCGAGTTCCACGGCGCCGAGGGCCGTGGCAAGCGTGTAGGTCGCCGGGAGCGCGATGGGCACGGAGGCGACAAGCAGGATCAGCGCAAACGGGACGATTTCGGCGATCGGAAGTCCATAGACGAGCGTATAGACGAGCAGCGCTGCAACGAGCGCGACATCCATTGCGACAAGATATCTGACGATCTTGAAGATCAATGCTTCGAGATGGCTCGACGTCTTGGCGCTGCGCACGAGCTCGGCGGTTTTTCCGAAATAGGTTCTGGCGCCCGTTGCGGTCACTTCGCCTGTCGCCTCGCCCCTCTTGACGACGACGCCCGCATAGGCCGTATTGCCGGGCGCGCCTTCGACGGGAAGGGCTTCTCCTGTCAGGGAAGACTGGTCGAGCAGGATCTGACCGTCGAGGATGCGCATGTCTGCTGGAACGAAATCCCCCATCCTCAGGTAAACCGCGTCGCCAGGAACGAGATCCTGGGCCAGTACCGTTTTCCAGGCATTGTCGCGCAGAACCCTTACCCTGATTTCAAGCCTGCTCTTCAGCAAGGCGAGCGCATTGTTGGCGCGGCTCTCCTGAACGAAGCTCAGGATCGCATTGAATGCGAGGAGCGCGCAGATGACGACAGCCTCGTCCTTCTTCCCAAGAAAAAGCTGGAGTGCGATCGTCGCCTCGAGCATCCACGGCACTGGCGCCCAGAATTTCCCGAGGAAGGTGAGCCACGGACGGCTGCGATCTTCTTCGATCGAGTTCGGCCCGTACTGAAGCAGCCGCTTTCGCGCTTCTTCGCTGGACAATCCACTGGTGGCTGCGTGCATCGTAGGACGGATGAATTCATGATCCCGAATGAGGGCCTATCCGGAATTATATGCAACATGCGCAACGGAATCGATTAATTAAAGTTCATTCTTAGGCCTGCACCACTGGAATTCGCCGTCCTTCGATGTAAAATGAACATTTCAATCGGATGACGACATGGCGGATTCGATACCATTCAGGATAGACGGGGACGTTGTGGGTTTCACTGCGGTCGAAGTCAGGCTGACGGGATTGAATTTCTACGGCCCGAAGGGCTTCTTCAGTCCGGCGATGGTCTCCAAAAGCTTCGCCTATGAGGAGATGGCCGACATCGAGCTCGCCGTCAACAAGTTCGGCGCCGACAACGTGACCATTCATTTCAAGGATGCCTCGAAGCTCCCGTTCATCTTCCAGACCTACCGGGATGCCGGACAGAGGATTGCCGCGGCAGTGAAGGAAATGCTCGGGGACTGATTGCGCAGCCATCGGAATTTTGGATCGATGTCATGAGGCCGACATGAATCACATTGAAGAATTGCTCAAAAGCCTGTTCGTCATGGCATCCCTCGTCGAGGCGAGAGACCCCTACACGGGCGGGCATCTCTGGCGCGTGGCCCAGTTCTCGCAGCTCCTCGCAATCAGGGCCGGATTGCCCCCCAGAGACGTAGCCAGGATAGCGCTCGGCGGCTTCCTGCACGATTTGGGCAAGATCGGCGTGCCGGACGCGATCCTCAACAAGCCTGACAGGCTGACCGACGAGGAATTTGAGGTGATCAAAACCCATCCATCCGTCGGAAACAGACTCTTGTCAGGCCATCCGCTCGCGGAATTGGCGAGGGATGCCGTTCTTTGTCATCACGAGCGGCCGGACGGGCAGGGGTATCCCGATGGACTTTCCGGGGATGAAATCTCGGTCGATGCGAAGATCATCGGGATAAGCGATGCATTCGACGCCATGACGAGCACGCGTCCCTATCGACGCGGAATGGCGTGCGAGGCGGCGTTTTCCATCATCGAAAAATGCCTGGGAACCCAGTTCGACATGGAGCTTGGAAAGCTGTTCCTGATCATGGGCAGGGCAGGGGAGCTCGACCATGTCGTCGGGCATTCCGACCTCGGCATACCGATCCAGGAATGTCCGGAATGCGGGCCGACCATTGTCGTGAGGCGCGACCAGGAGAGCGGAGATTTCGTCTATTGCAGGAAATGCGGCTACAAGACGACAGTGATCAGGGAGAACGGAGCCATTTCCATCGCCGAGACGGACGATCACGGCAATGCTGAAGAGCTCGAACCTGAAGTCGATGTCGCCCTGATCGACGAGCTCGTCAGCGAGGCTGCAAGCGTCATCGGCTGATTCATGAAGACATTTCGGGGTGCTTTTCCCTGACGAGATTGTCGATCAGATCCATGACCTCTTTGCTGGCGGCTTCCGCTGATTCCATCGAAGCGATGATGCGGTCCTGCAAGTCCCGATTGGTTTGCCAGTCGCCCTGCATGATCTCCAGAACGCCATGTACGCTGCTGTGTACTTTCCTGTGCGGTTCGAGCAGCTCCACGTAGGATGCAAGCTTTCCGAATTTCTGCATGCCGTCTCCTTCGTTGTACCATTTGCCCAGGCGGCAGTTGTTATGGTCAACCTTGACGGCGTTCAGGGATTCCTCGTCTTTATGATCGATCACGACATAGGCGCGCTGCTTGTAGACAACGTGGTCGACCTTGACCAGGGAGGCGAAGCTCAGATCCTGGACGTAATTCGCGTTCGTCATGGTCTGGGTGGCCGAAGCGTAGAAATTGTTGAACCCCGATTCCATCTGCCCTATGACGGATTGCGAAGCGTCCGCGCTCTCCTTCATTTCCTTCGAGTCGGTCAGCATGGAAGCGGCATCTTTCTGCAGGGTCTGCATGATCTCGCCTATCGATTCGGAGGCATGCTTGGTGTTTTCTGCAAGCTTTCTCACTTCGTCGGCGACGACGGCGAATCCGCGCCCGGCTTCCCCGGCTCTGGCCGCTTCGATCGCCGCATTCAATGCGAGCAGATTGGTCTGATCGGCGATCGAATTGATGAGTTCGACGGCCTGACTGATTTCTTTGCTTCTCGCATTGAGCCGCTCGATCGTGTCGCTTGCCCTGTGGATGCGCTCAGCGATGCCATTGAGGCGATCGACGGCTTCCTTCACCAGTCCCTTTCCGGTTTCAGCGTCGGCACTGGTCTTGCTCGCAAGTTCCGTGACCGCTTCCATTTTGTTGGTGATTGCCTTGATGTCTTCCTGGCTCGAGGAGAGGTTGCGCAGCAAATTTGACGTGTTGAGGTGATGGGCGCGCGAGACGAGGCTGGCCAACATGGCCGCACGCTGCTGCTGTTCCATCGCCTTGAGCAGAATGTCCTGATTCTCCAGGCCTTTCCTGAATCCGCCATGCAGCCCGGTAGTCAGGGTTTTTCGATAAAATTGCCCGTTCAAATTCTTTCTGAAAGTGGTTTCCTGTTCTCTGAAAAAGGTACCAAGCTGGTCGAGCATGTCGTTCAGATCCCAGCAAAGGCGGCCGATTTCGTTCTTGTCGGATACGCCGGTAATGCGTTTATTGAATCTCCCCTGGGACACATCGGCAATCAGCTCGTCCAGCTTCGGTAATGGCGAAAGAAGACGCTGAATCATACTGCCGATGGCGATGGAAACTAAAATCGCAACTACCGGGAATGCGAATAGCAGCGGATTGAACGCATGGAGAGCAAATAAGCCTGCAACAAGCAGGAGCATTAGCGCTGGGGAAATCCAGAGAAGGCGGATTATGCTAGAACGTGTGGATGAATTCGTCATAGCTGATTCCTTTTTGCGAAAGAATATCGAGAAGAAGTTTCGTGGAAGCGGCGATGGCATCCTTTGCCCCAACTCGTTGCTCTTCCTGAAGCATCAGTTTGTAAACTTCGCTCATGGTCTGCACGATGGCAGGATCGGGCTTGCGTCTGACGGAGAAATATCCAACGATGTTGCCTTGCGGATCCCACATAGGGGTGACATTTGCGTAAACCCAGTAGAAGCTGCCGTCTTTCGCCAGGTTCTTGACGTATGCACTGCATTCGTCGCCCGCGCTGATGACATCCCAGAGCAGCTTGAAAACGGCGCGCGGCATGTCGGGATGACGGATGATGTTGTGTTGCGCGCCGAGAAGCTCTTCCTCGCTGTAGCCCGAAAATTCGATGAAGATGCGGTTCCCGTATGTAATTCTGCCTTTCAAATCGGTCATCGAAACGATGAAATCGTTTTCGCGCATGACCCTCTCTGCCCCCGTGGGCGATATCTTGTTTTTCATGACCCCTCTTCCTGGAGTTGAATTTGTGCTTTTTCGTCTTCTGCAAGGATACCCTATTTTCGCCTAAAGAGTTAATATCATCACCCATGTGGATACAGCGTGAAATCGGGCTTGCAGCCAAAGCGAGGGGCTTTCATCTCGTCACGCGCGAGATTGTAGGCGAGCTGCCCGAGATCGGGAATTTCAGAATAGGCATGATGAATCTCTTCATCCTGCACACATCCGCATCGCTCACGCTCAACGAGAACGCGGAAGATCG
>JAJZPK010000103.1 GCA_021811205.1 Pseudomonadota bacterium | reverse complement strand
TCCGACAACGCTCGCATCTGGTCGATGGCGATGCGATGAGCTGAACTGCCCTCTCCTTCGGGTTCGATCATCCTGAAATCCGGATGAAGCGAATTGGAAAACCAGGTGCATGCGGGGCATGTGCCGCATGCTTGCCCCGATTCGAGGGGAGACTCGCAAAGCAGGGAGCGGGAGAAATGCATCGCGAAATCGAGTTTTCCGGTACCGCTTCTCCCCTTGAGAAGGAGCGCGTGCGGCAGGGCATCCTTCCTCTCAAGGAGTTTTTCCATGAGGCTTTTTTGCCATGGATATATATTCATTTACAGATAGTTGAAAGTGTTTTATCAAGTATATTATCAAGTTCATCAAGAGGCAGGCTCGAGTCGATCACGACGAATCTTTCCGGGAATTTGGATGCCCGCTCGAGATAGGCTGATCTTACCCGTTCGAAGAAAGCCTGTTTTTCATGTTCGAAGCGGTCCAGCGCAACATTCTTCATCAGCCTCTGCCGCGCCACTTCGACAGGAAGGTCGAACAGCAGCGTCAGATCAGGCTGAAAATCTTCCTGCACCCATTGTTCGAGTTTCGCGAGTCTTTCATAATCGATCCCGCGCCCACCGCCTTGATAGGCGAAACTCGCATCGGTGAACCTGTCGGAAATCACCCATTTCCCCGCCTGAAGCGCGGGCTTGATGAGGCTGGTGAGGTGCTCTGCACGCGAAGCGAACATCAGGAGCGCTTCGGTCTCGGGATGCATGTCCTGATGCAGCAGGATTTCCCTCAGCTTTTCCCCCAAGGGCGTGCCGCCGGGTTCGCGCGTCATCACATAATCCATGTTTCTTGACTTCAAGTATGATTCGATGCGAGCCAGCTGGGTGCTTTTCCCTGCGCCGTCTATGCCTTCGAGCGTGATGAATTTTGCGTTGTTCATTTCTTCTGGTACCGGTCAACTGCGCGATTATGTTCGGCAAGGGAATTGGAAAATATCGAGGATCCATCACCTCTGGCCACGAAATAGAGTGCATGCGTCTGCGCAGGATGCAGCACTGCATTGATGGATTTCATGCCCGGCATGGAAATCGGCGTGGGCGGAAGTCCGGCTCTAGTGTAGGTATTGTAGGGTTGGTCGGTCAACAGATCATGCTTTCTCAGGTTGCCGTCGAATCGCTCGCCGAGTCCGTAAATGACAGCCGGGTCGGTTTGAAGCTTCATGCCCAGCTTCAGCCGATTGATGAAGACAGCGGAGATCATCGCCCTGTCAGCATCCTTACCGGTCTCCTTTTCAACGATCGAGGCAAGCGTCAGGGCTTCATAAGGATTCTTGAAGGGAAGGCCGGATTCGCGCCTTTGCCAAGCAGAATCCAGTCTTCTTTTCATGCTGGCGAGCGCGCGTCTCAATATCGAAAAGTCGCTCTGCCCTTTTGCGAAATAATAAGTGTCGGGGAAAAAGAGCCCTTCCGGGGATGGCGCCTGAATGGCCAATGCCTCGTCGATCTGTGCATCCGAAAGATTTTCGGAATCATGCTTGAGATCGGGGTTCGCATCCAGCTCTTTGCGCAACTCACTGAAGCTTGTTCCTTCTACGAGCGTGAATTTGCTCTGGGTATAGTCGCCTTCGGTGATCCTTTCGAGGAGCGCAAGCGGGCTTTCTGGATGAATCAGTTCGTAGTTTCCCGCCTTGATTTTGGATGCCTTCCCCATGAGTCTCGCGAGCATGACGAATGGAAGCGCATCGCCAATCACGCCTGCTTCCTGCATCTTTGCGGCCGCGTGTTTCAGGCTTCCCTGTTCGAGCGTGAATTCGACAGGCGCATGCGCAAGAGGATGCGGGGAAAACAGGTAATAGGAAATCAGAGATATGCAGATAAGGCAGACAAGAATGACTTTCTTCATTCCAGCCATCCCCGCATTGCTTCGCAGAATTTTCCGCGAGGCCAGCTTGCTGCGCCCAGCTCGACGATTTGCCAGAGTCCGATTACGCTGTTGACGAGAAATACTTCGTCTGCCTGGATCAGGCGTTCGATGCCGAACGATTCGATTCTCGCCGGAATTTTCCTTTCCGCGCAGCACGCCAGGACGCGAGCACGCTGCACCCCGTCCACTCCGCAGCGGGAAAGATCCGGAGCGATCACGCTGCCGTCATGATAAAGGAGAAGGCTGCTCATGGTGCCTTCTATGACGTTGCCTTCCAGATCGAGCAGGATCCCTTCCCTCGTTTCAGGATCATTCCATTCCATGCGCGCGATGACGTTCTCCAGCCTGTTGAGGTGCTTGATCCCCGCCAGCCTGGGCTGGTGTGATAATCTGAGATCGCAGAGATGCGCCCTGATTTCCTGGAATTCATGTTCAGGGGCCGGGCTGGTCGATACGATTAGGGTGGGTTCCAAAGCGGCTTCCGGGAGGTAGCCGCGTCCACCTGCACCACGGGTCACGACGATTTTCGCAATGCAGTTTTGCATGGATTCCGACGCCCTCTCGAGCTCCTTTTCCAGAACCGAAATGGGTGGGCAGGAAAGCTCAAGCGCGGCGCAGTCCGAAGCTAGTTTGTGGTAGTGGAGCGTCCAGTTGAGCGGGACGCCATGTTTGATGCGCAGGGTCCGGAATACGCCGTCCCCGTACATCAATCCGCGGTCGTTCGCCTTGATGGAATCGGTAAATACGCCATTTACCAGTACCATCGGCGCTAGATTTTCTTGAAAACGACCGTTCCGTTGGTGCCGCCGAAGCCGAACGAGTTGGAAAGCGCAACATCGATTTTCATCTGCCTTGCGACATTCGGGACGAAATCAAGGTCGCAAGCAGGATCCTGCTCCAACAGGTTGATTGTCGGCGGCGCGGCCTGATGAAACACGCTCAGCGCCGAAAATACCGCCTCGACGCCTCCCGCTGCACCCAGAAGATGCCCGGTCATGGATTTCGTGGAGCTGACCGCGACCTTCTTGGCATGATCCCCGAACTGACGCTTGATGGCCACCGTCTCTGCAATGTCGCCGAGCGGTGTGGAGGTGCCGTGGGCATTGATGTAATCGACCTCATCAGCATTGATACCCGCAGTTCTGAGCGCGTGCTTCATGCAGCGCGCCGCGCCCTCGCCGTCTTCGCACGGCGCGGTCATGTGGTAGGCGTCGGCGCTCATGCCGAAACCGGCCAATTCCGCGTAGATCTTGGCTCCCCTGGCCTTCGCATGCTCGTATTCTTCGAGAACGAGCACGCCTGCCCCCTCTCCAAGGACAAAGCCGTCGCGGCCGACATCCCATGGACGGGAAGAAGTGGCCGGGTCGTCGTTTCTCGTGCTGAGCGCACGCGCTGCGGAAAATCCGCCTATGGCGAGCGGGCAGACGGTCGATTCGGAGCCGCCTGCCACCATCACGTCCGCATCTCCGTATTCAATCATTCTCGCGGAGTTGCCGATGCAATGCGTTGCCGTCGTGCAGGCCGTCACCATGGCGAGATTCGGCCCCTTGAGTCCGTACATGATCGAAAAATTGCCCGAGATCATGTTGATGATGGTGCCTGGTATGAAGAAAGGGGAAATCTTGCGAGCGCCGCCCGCAAGATAGACATTGTGGGTTTCCTCGATGGATGGCAACCCGCCGATTCCCGAGCCGATGTTGACGCCGATCATCTCGGCATTCTTCTCGGTGACTTCAAGCCCGGAATCCTTGAATGCCTCCATGGCGGCCGCCATGCCGTAATGGATGAAGATATCCATGCGGCGCGCCTCCTTGGCAGGCAAGTAGGCCGAGACATCGAACCCCTTCACTTCTCCCGCGATCTGCGAGGAAAAGGATGATGCATCGAAGCGGGTGATTCGGGTGATGCCGGATTTTCCAGACATCACGTTGCCCCAGGACTCTTCCACCCCGATTCCTACAGGGGAAATGATGCCCAGACCGGTAATGACTACTCTGCGTTTACTCAACTTCGCTCCACTCGAAGAATGGAAATCAGTTCTTGTGCGCGACGACGTAGTCGATGGCTTGCTGGACGGTGGTGATCTTTTCCGCTTCCTCGTCGGGAATTTCGCATTCGAATTCTTCCTCGAGCGCCATGACGAGTTCGACCGTATCCAGCGAATCAGCTCCAAGATCATCTACAAACGAAGAGGAATTCTTGACCTCGGCTTCGCTCACGCCAAGCTGTTCGGCGACGATTTTTTTGACGCGCTGTTCGATGTTTTCCATTGTTCCCTCTAACCTTATATGTTGGTTTACAAAAAAACGAGCCATTTTACCAAATTTGGCCCCGATGCGAAATCATTCCATGTACAGACCGCCGTTGACGTGCAGAGTGCTTCCGGTGATGTATCCTGCCGCGGGCGATGCAAGGAAGCTGACTGCTGCAGCAACGTCTTCCGCCTGCCCCAGCCTGCCCAGCGGGATATGCTGGGAAAGAGAGGCGCGCTGCGCCTCCGACAGTGCGCGAGTCATGTCGGTGTCGATGAAACCGGGCGCCACGCTGTTGACGGTAATATTGCGGCTGCCCACTTCTCTGGCCAGCGACTTGGAAAAGCCGAAAATGCCGGCCTTGGCCGCTGCATAGTTTGCCTGGCCGGCGTTGCCCATGGCTCCGACGACGGAGGAAATGCTGATGATCCTGCCGTATCTCGCCTTCACCATTGCGCGCAGGACCGCACGGCTCATCCTGAAAATGGACTTCAGGTTGGTCGCCATGATGTCGTCCCATTCGCCGTCCGTCATGCGCATCACCAGATTGTCCCGGGTGATGCCGGCGTTGTTGACGAGAATGGCGATCTCGCCGAATTCGCTCCTGATCTGCTCCAATGTCGCATCGATTTGAGCGGCATCGTTGACATCGAGCGCAAGACCCCGCCCGGCTATCCCCGCTTCCTTCAGATATTCCGATATATTCTGGGCGCCGGATTCGCTGGTCGCTGTTCCGATGACGGTTGCACCGTGCTTCCCGAGATCCATGGCGATGGCCTTGCCGATTCCGCGGCTTGCGCCCGTGACAAGCGCAATCTGTCCTTCAAGCATGTTTACTCCTTGTTCAAAGTCGCTGCGGCTTCTTCCAGCGCAGCGCTGTCCGTCAATGCAAAAATGACTTGCTCAGGCGCAATGCGCTTGTTGAGTCCGGCCAGCACCTTCCCAGGTCCGCATTCTGCTGCGTGGGCAAAGCCTTGTCCGCAAATCGCCCGGATTGTCTCGACCCACCTGACGGGGTGATCGAGCTGGTTCACGAGCGCTGATTTGATTTCAACAGGGTCTTCGTGGCGCGCCACGTCGACATTGTGCAGCACGGGAATCGAAGGCGCCGTTATCTTCACATCCTTCAAATAATCGCGCAAGGCATCGGAGGCGGGCTTCATCAAGGAGCAATGGGACGGCACGCTCATGGGCAGCATGATGGCGCGCTTCGCCCCTTTCTGCCTGGCAAGCTCCATGCCCCGCAACACGGCCTCCTTGTGGCCTGCGATCACGACCTGGCCGGGAGAATTGAAATTCACCGCCTCGACGACTTCTCCTTCGGCGGCTTCCAGGCATACTGCTTTTACTGCCTCGTCTTCGAGTCCGAGAATCGCTGCAATCCCCCCCACTCCTTCGGGTACGGCTTCCTGCATGGCGCTCGCCCGAAAACGCACGAGCGGCAAGGCGTCTCTGAATGCAAGTGCGCCCGATGCGACAAGCGCGCCGTATTCTCCCAGACTGTGGCCTGCGAGAATCGCTGGTTTCGAATATGCAAGGCTGGTCCAGGCGCGATAGATGGCCACCCCTGCCGCGAGCATCAGCGGCTGGGTGTTGACGGTCTGATTGAGTGCCTCCGCCGGGCCGTTTGAAGCCAGGCCCCAAAGATCCTGATGCAGGATGTCCGATGCCTCAACGAAGGTTTCCCGTACCACTGGAAATTTCTCGAAGCCGTTCATCATGCCCTGCGACTGGGAACCCTGCCCAGGAAAAACGAATGCGTATTTCATCTGGAAATGTTTTTAAGTTGAAAAATTACCATTTTAGAAGCAGGGAGCCCCAGGTGATGCCCCCGCCGACCCCTTCCATGAGCAGGATTTCCCCTGGCCGGAAGCGGCCTTCTCTTGCCGCCTGGTCGAGCGCAAGCGGGATAGATGCAGCGGAAGTGTTGCCGTGCCTGTCCACGGTCACGACCACCCTGTCCATGGCAAGGCCGAGTTTTTTCGCCGTGGCCTCGATGATCCTGATGTTGGCCTGGTGCGGGACCAGCCAGTCTATATCGGAAGAAGAAAGACCATTGGCCTGCATGGCTTCTTCGGCCACCTGTCCGAGCACGTTGACGGCGATCTTGAACACGGCATTGCCGTTCATGAAAATGAAGGGCGAGCCTTGCACGCCTCCAGCGCATACTCTGCCCGGCGCTGCCAGAATGGGGTTGAAGCTTCCATCGGCATGCAGATGGGAGGAAAGAATGCCTGGGGTGTCTCCGGATTTGAGGACGACGGCGCCTGCACCGTCCCCGAACAGCACGCAGGTTGCGCGGTCTTTCCAGTCGATGATCCGCGAGATCGTTTCGGTTCCGACGACGAGCGCATGCCTGTATTTTCCCGTTTTCAGGTAGCAGTCCGCTGTGGACAGCGCATAGATGAATCCGGTACAGACGGCCTGTACGTCGAATGCGGGACAATTGTTCTTGATGCCAAGCTTGGACTGGAGGATCGCGGCCGTGCTTGGAAAAAGCATGTCTGGCGTGGTCGTGGCGACAATGATGAGATCGATTTCTTCCGGCCGGATTTTCGCCGACTCGATCGCCTTCAGGCTCGCTTGAAGCGCAAGGTCGCTGGAAAGCTCTCCTTCGGCAGCAATGTGCCGCTCGACGATGCCCGTCCGCGTAAAGATCCATTCGTGCGACGTGTCGACCATTTTTTCCAGGTCATGGTTCGTCAAAACCTTTTCAGGCAGATAGCTTCCCGTGCCGACTATTCTGGAATGCATCATGCTTCTCCCGCATTCATCGTTTGCATGCGCATGCTGATTTCGTTCAGCATGCCGCTTTTCACTTCATCGAGCGCGCGTTCCAGGGCGAACTGGAAGGAGTAGGCGTCGGCCGAACCATGGCTCTTGATGACGATTCCCTTGAGTCCGAGCAGGCTGGCGCCGTTGTAGCGCCGGGGATCCACCCTGTGCTTGAAGGCATTGATGACCGGAAGCGAAATGAGCCCTGCCAGGCGCGTAATGAGATTTTTCCCATATTCCTGCCTGAGGAAAGTGGCGAGCATGTGGGCAAGTCCTTCGGATGTTTTCAGGGCGACATTGCCGACGAATCCGTCGCATACCACGACATCCGCATCGCCCTTGTAAATGCCGTCTCCCTCGACATTTCCGATGAAGTTGAGGCCGCTCGATTTGAGGAGCTCGGATGCCTGTTTCACCACTTCATTTCCCTTGATTTCCTCTTCGCCAACGTTGAGCAGCCCGATCTTCGGATTGGCGATTCTTTCGACCGATGAAACCAGAATGGAACCCATGACGGCGAACTGGAGCAGATGCTCTGCAGTGCAGTCGACGTTTGCGCCCATGTCGAGCATGTAGGTCTGTCCTGTCAGGGTGGGCAGAATCGTGATGATCGCAGGCCGCTCGATCCCTGGAAGCATTTTCAGCACGAAACGGGAAATCGCCATCAATGCGCCCGTGTTGCCCGCGCTGACGCAGGCCTGAGCTTCGCCCTCCTTGACGAGGTTGATCGCAACGCGCATCGAGGAATCCTTCTTGTTCTTGAGTGCGGCTGCGGGAGGGTCATGCATCTCGACCACTTCGCTGGTTGCCCTGATGCGCAGCCTGGAAGATTCGGAAGCTTTTCTGGATTCGAGTTCGTGGCGAATGACGGATTCCGAGCCGACCAGAATGACGCCGGCTTCAGGATGATCCTGCAGGAATTTCAGGGCGGCAGGTACGGTCACGCCGGGGCCGTGATCACCGCCCATGCAGTCGATAGCAACGTCCATGGAATCAGTTCAGGGTCTGGACGGAACTGCCTGAAGAAGAGAGCACCATAGACGGGCTGATTACTCGCCCTTGCCCTTCGTCACTTTCTTGCCGCGATAAAAGCCGTTCGGGCTGACATGATGGCGCAAATGGACTTCGCCGGTCGAAGCTTCGACTGCGAGCGGCGGATTGGTCAGGAAATCGTGCGCTCTGTGCATGCCGCGCTTCGAGGGGGATTTCTTGTTCTGTTGAACTGCCATGTTCGACTCCTAATAAAAATTGCTTAAAACCTGCCCTTTAGAATCGAGAAAGGCGATTCTCTGGCGGCATCAATGCCACATTCGACATGCCTGGGAGAAAAAGGCAAATCGAGCAGGATCTCATCCTCGATCATGGACAGGATTTCCAGTTTGTCCTTGACCACGATACTGTCCACATCCGGGTCTTCATCTTCGATGTCGCCCAGTTCAGACTCATCCCTGACGAGCTTCAAATTCGCCTGAAGCTGCAGGGGATATTCAACATCCCCGAGGCAGCGCTGACACTTCAGATGAAGCGTGCCGCTGATCGAAAGATGCAGCAGATGATTGTTTTCCCCGTCGATTTCTCCGGTAACCGCATAGTCAATCCGGCCCGAGTTGGAATACAATGCATCGGCCACTCTGTCCAGGCTGGAAACATCGATTTTTCCGCCAAGCGACCTGCTCATGCGGGTTAATTCGAATCCATCGATGACGGTCTGCTCGGACATAAGCAGGCAATTTTATATTTCTAAAGAAATATAAAAT
>JAJZPK010000102.1 GCA_021811205.1 Pseudomonadota bacterium | reverse complement strand
TAGTTAAGGGAAATGCATTTCCCTTAACTAAGGATCAGTCTTCCGCGTATTCACCTTCCTGATCCTGCAACAACTGTCTTTCCCGCACCAGTTCTGCCTTCAGTTCCTCCTCGCTAGGCAGAATCAGACGGTATTTCGACGCAAAAAGCTGCTCGCTTTCCTTGAGCACTGAGTAACGCACCACGGTTTCGTCCCGCTGGGAGCAGAGAATCAGGCCGATAGTGGGATTATCGTCCGGCTGTCGCTGCAGGTCGTCGAACATGCGAACATACATGTCCATTTGCCCCACATCCTGATGGGTCAGCTTGCCAGCCTTGAGATCGATCAGCACGAAACACTTGAGCAGGTAATTGTAAAACACGAGATCGATGTAAAAATGGCTGGTTTCCGTGCTGATGCGGAATTGCCTGCCGACAAAGGCGAAACCCTTGCCCATCTCCAGCAGGAATTTCTGCAGGTTGGCGATGATCGCCTGCTCGATGTCCCTCTCCTGCAGGTCATGACTTTCAGGCACGCCCAGGAATTCCAGCACATACGGATCCTTGATGAAGTGTACCGGGCGGTATTGTTCTGCATCCGCAGACAGCGCAGAACGCTTGTCCGGAGCAGTCAGGAGGCGCTCGTAGTAATGCGTGCTGATATTGCGCTCCAGAACCCGTGAGCTCCAGTTCTGCCCTTCGGCCTCGTCAAGATAAAATTCGCGAGCCGCAGGATTTTCCACGCGCATGATCAGCCTGTGGTGGGTCCAGTTCAAAAGGCTACGCAGTGCGTAGCCTTTTCCGGAATCGGGATAGGTAAGGTAAAACTGCCTGAAATTCTTCAGATTGGCCACTGAAAAACCGCTGCCGAATTCGCCCGAAAGATTGCGGGAAAGCTCGCGGATGAGGTGCGCTCCGTATTCGGCGCGCAGTTCACCTCGCTGCTCCTCCTCGACGATGCGGCGGCCTATCTGCCAGTAACATTCCACCATGGCGACATTGATCGCCGAATAAGCCTTCTGTCGCGCTCCGGCCAGCATGGCTCGGACATCGCTTACCAGTCTGCCGAGATCGGCAGCTACTGGAGACTTGTCGTCGGAACTCATGCCACCTCCTCCATGCTCGGCGGAAGCAGGATATCGAGATTCTCGACAGAAAGCTTGCCCGAGATCAGGCGGGGGAGGAGCATGTCCCTTGTATTTGATAAATTCGCCTGTTGTAAGGTAAATTGACTTGTATCCAGAGAGTTGAGAACCTCAACATCAATGTCTTCATGGAATGGCACCGTGTGTTTGTCCATTAAGCGTTCGGCTTGTAAGTTTGCGATCCCGTTGGTTGCAACATTCTGGAAATATTCAAACACTCCCTGTTCAAAAAGGAGTCTAAGATTCAGCGATAGAAGCTTTGAGTACTTCGAGTTCTTTGGCCGTACAAGTTTGCAGAAGCTCGCACAGATAACATTGCCACCGAAGAGATCAAGTACGTGCTGCGTTATCAATAAAGACTTTCCTGTTGTACGAGACTGATGATTAACGGAATTTTCAACAATTATGTCACCTGCCCGGAGCTTGCGAGAACGAAGACTTGAGTCCTTTATAAAACGTAGCGGAACAGAAGAAACGTCCCCCTGTTGAACGTTTTCAAAATCCGTTCCACGTATCACGTAAACCGGGTTTGCATGCTTTGTGCCTTCCTCGTCTTCCCCCCAGTCTCCACCAATGTACTCATGAATAAAGCTACGCAGGGGAATGCTTTCTAACTTAAGCTTGTCATGCCCCGGAAAGCGCATGCGGACGAACCATTCGCGATAGATTTCCTCGGCCATCTTTTCCAGCAGCGCGATCCGCCGCCGATTGTTCTCGATCAGGTCGTCGTAGGCGGAAAGAATCGCCGCGATTTTTTTCTGAACTTGATGCCGAGGAAACAACACCTTAATCTTGTGAAGATGGTTCCTATTCAAAGTGGGGTTTGATGAACCAGTATCGAAATTTTCTAACTTCAATGTTTGAAGGAAGTATGAAACCAGGCGTGGATCGTTATCTTTGAAATCCTTTATCCATAACGTCGTATCATGCGGCCAAAAGTTGTCCTTTAAATAGTGCACAGTCCCTAGTGTGCCCTTGCGACCAATAACCACACCCGGTCCCGCGACCTTCCATTTGTTGTGATAGCTGGATACGCCAGATGATGAAACAATAGGAATATTTCCTTCTGCTTGTTCTCTTTTTGTAATGTCGAATCCACGCTGAAAAACAACAGCTTTGCCTAGTTTGATTTCATCGAAGCTTGGCACATTTTGTGAAATTCTCATTGGTCCCCCACCACCAATGCAACATTGTGGGCAATTACCTTCTCCAGTTTCCGCCCCTCTTCATTTAGACGTACAAGTTCCTCATTCATCGCCAGAAGCTCCTCGATGAATTCCTCCTCGGTCTTGCCGTCTTCCTCGATCACCACGCCGACGTAGCGGCCGGGATTCAGGGACCAGTCCTGCTCTTTTATTTCGTCGAGGCTGGCGAGCTTGCAAAGCCCGGTGACATCCTCGTATTTCGCCTTCGGAAAACGCTCCTGCAGCCATTTGATATGCTGGTAATAAATCTCGGCGTTCTTCACTTCGCCGTGCAGCTCTTCGAGCGCAGTCTTCAACGCCTTCGTCTTCCTGTCCGGCGAAGGGCGCTTGCCCTCCGCCTGGGCTTCCTCCGCCATTTTCTTCTCGTGATGGCGGATCGTCCTGTCGAGCGCCTTCAATCCTTCGTGAAGCCCGGCGAAGAAGGGATCGAAGGCTTCCCTCAGCTCATGCTGCGCCCTGTTCCTTTTACCTATGTCGGTCTCATTTTTCTTAAGGTATTGCTCGTGGAGTTCGGAAAACTTCTTCAGTCCGGACCACTGCTTGACGAGATTTCCCACCGCTTCCTTACCCGCCTCGTCCTCCAGCACGTCCAGCAGCTGGTGGGAGACCGGCTCGACCTTTTCCTTGTTCTCGATGAGCCGATCCATGCCTTCAAGAAAATAGCCGTCGATCAGCTCGACGAATTTTTCTCGCCTTCCCTTGTGCAGTTGGCTGATGATTGCGATGTTCAGTATCTGTTCTTCTGAAAACTCCCTGTGGGCCCGGTCGACCTGGGTGAAGATGTTGCGCGCATCGATGAACAATATCCTGTCGTCCTGCTTCGCCTTGTCGAAGAACCAGAGCGTGGCGGGAAGCGTGACCGTATAGAACATGTTCGAAGGCAGCGTCAGCATTCCGTAGATCAGGTTGTTCTCGATCAGGGTCCTGCGGATTTCGGCTTCCGAGTGTCTGGCGTCGGAGGCCGAATTCGCCATGACGAGCGCAGCGCGGCCTTCCGGCTTCAATGATGTGGCGAACAGATTGATCCAGAGATAGTTCGCGTTGGGCACGGTTTCCTTGCCCTGGTCTTCCTTCTTCAGCTTGGTTTTGTTCCTGGGGATGCCGTAGGTGTTGAACCGCCTGTCCTTCTCCACGCTGGAAAGGCTCACGTCGTCCACGTTGAACGGTGGATTGGCGAGTACATAGTCGAACGAGCCGAAGCTGTCGAAGGGATCCTCGTAGTAGCTGTTGGCCTGCTTGATCTCTCCCCTCAGGCCGTTGACCGCAAGGTTCATCTTGGCGAGGTTCACGGTGTCCCTGGTTTTTTCCGTCCCGCACACGTAGACCCCGCTCTCCGCCCCCTGCAATTCCTTCCTGTGCTCCTCGATGAATTGGCTCGACTGGACGAACATGCCGCCCGATCCGCAGGCCGGGTCGAAGACCTTGCCGCCGTGGGGCTCGATGATCTCGACCATGAGCCGCACGACCGAGCGCGGTGTGAAGAATTCCCCGCCCTTCTGTCCTTCGCTCCTGGCGAATTCGGAAAGGAAATATTCGTAGATGCGCCCGAAAAGATCCCCGCTCGCATCCGCCGGAATGTCGGCGAATATTTTCAGGAGGAGCTTGGGCAGAAGTTTTGTCTGCTCCGTCCTTGTCAGCGCTGCATATTCGTCCTTGGGAAGCACGCCTTCGAGTTCTGGCTTGTATTCCTCGATCGACTTCATCGCTTCCTTCAGCGCTTTCGCCATGTCCTTTTCATCCGGAAGCTTCAGGAGATAGTCGTATCGTGCATGGTCAGGCAGATAGAAACCGCATTTCTCTATGGCGATCTCTGACACGGGCTTTTCCCGTCTGGAACCCTTCAGCTTCTGGTATTCGGAGAGGATTTCCGCCTCATGGCGCCTGTAATTGTTGTCCGCGAACTTGAGGAAGATCAGGCCCAGGACTGGGGTCGAGTATTCGCTCGATTTCAGGTCGGAATTCGCGCGCAGCTTGTCAGCCGCGGCCCAGAGATCGTTTTCCAGCTTTTTGAATTGAAATGGCGACATGGTCATTGTTATTCGAAGAATTGCAAAATGCTACAAGGTGCTTGGTCTTGATATCTCAGAAAGGATATGCTGGCTGAAAAATCCGTGCGGGCATCGAGCGCGATTCGCCCCCCCCGATTTCATTCGGCATGTTGAGCCCTTTTTCCGCAATCCTATCACGTCGCGGCGGGGATGAGGACAATCTGAAATGCCAGGCAGGGCGGGGCGTGAAAAAGCTCAGGTAAGGCGGTCGACCCAGTAGGCGGGTTCGCGATGCTGGTGGGCGATTGCGATGACATAAAGATGGTCCGCTTCGACCGAATAGAGAAGCTTGTAGGGAAACCGTGCAAGTGTCAGGCGCCTGATGTCTCCAAGCTCTATGGGGCTGGAAAAGGGCCATGCGACAATGCGCGGCAATGCGGAGCGGATTTCTGATCTGAATACCTCGCCGAGATTGGGCGACTGGCGCTCGTAGTAGCTTTTTGCTTCCTCGAATTCCAGGCGCGCCTCGGGAGAAAAAACAACGCGCATCAGAAATTGCCGAGGATTTCCTCGGCAGGAACGCCCTTGACCTTTCCTTCGCGATAGGCGGCGAGCCTTCTCTGTGCTTCCTCTATCCAGATGCGATCGATTTCAGGGTCGGGTTTGTCGAGGCTGTGCAGAATCTGGTCGACAAGATCGAATCGCTCCGCAGGATCGAGCTTCAATGCCTGCGCCATGATCTCCTGTTTTCCCATATATGCCTCCTTGCGTATGCTTTATCGTAGCATGCCTCGAAGCCAATTTGCACAAGTCATCCGTTGCGCTTGATCGGCAATTCCATTCGATCCGGCCTCACCCCACGCGAATCGGCACGGGCAGGGCAATGCAGTTTCTTGACATTCTGTGATCCATGGTTAACAATCGATCATGATCGAAGTCTTCAAAAGCGAAACCTTCGAGCGCTGGCTCCTTGCTCTTAAAGACAAGGTGGCTGTATCTCGCATACAGGCGCGTATACGGCGACTTTCTCAAGGAAATCCAGGAGACGTGAAGCCAGTGCGGGAAGGCGTGAATGAAATGCGGATCGACCATGGTCCCGGTTATCGGGTGTATTTCATCAACCGCGGCCCTGTTGTGGTCGTTTTGCTGGCCGGTGGAGACAAGCGGACTCAAGACAAAGACATCGAGCGGGCCATCGAAATTGCGAAAGACTGGAAGGATTGAAAATGGCTGAAAAATTTTCCCGTTGGGATGCGGTGGATTACCTCAAGAGCGACGAGGATATGGCGCTATATCTTGATGCGTCCATCGAGGAAGACCCCGGGGACGGCAGCCTGATCCGTGCGGCGCTGGGCGACATTGCGCGAGCCAAGGGGATGAGCCAACTTGCGCGCGAGACCGGGATTACGCGCGAAGGCTTGTATCGCGCCTTGTCCGCCGAAGGCAACCCTGAATTCACTACCATCATGAAGGTGATACGCGCCCTCGGGGTACGACTCCACGCGGAAGTCGCGTCCAAGCATGCCGCAGTTTGACCTGATTTCTGATCTGAATGCCTCGCCGAGATTGGGCGACTGGCGCTCGTAGTAGCTTTTTGCTTCATCGAATTCCAGGCGCGCCTCGGGAGAAAGCGCGCATCAGAAATTGCCGAGGATTTCCTCGGCAGGAATGGCCGGGCTTTCATTCCCGCCCGGGGTGTTTATACTATGGTTTAAACGCAAGGAGGGAGCCATGGCGGAAGTGACGCTGGAAGAGCGGCTGGCACGATTCGATCCTGCAAGGCTCGGCGCCGAGAAATGGTGAGCTGGGTTCCGGAAAGAAGGGACGTCATCTGGATAGACTGCAATCCCCAGGCCGGCCGGGAAATGCGCGACATCCACCCTTTGAAATAGGGAGCGTCCGCCTCTTCGGCCATGGGCCTTATGGATTCCAGGCCGTAACTTGAGGCAACCGCAGCAATACTACCGGATCCAGCGACATGGCCGCACTCAATATCACGACGGTCGCCAGGGAACACAGGAACATTCTGCGCGCCCAGAAATGCTCCCCCCGGCGCTTGAAATCCTTGCATGCGACGAACAGCCAGGCCAGCCCTGCTGCCGAGGCCATCAAAAGATAGACGCCGCCTGCATAGCCGCAAAGCCCCAGCGCAAGCGCGGCAATGGTAAAGGCCATAATGTAACCGACGATATGCAGTTTCGTTGTGGCTGTGCCGCGCACGATCGGCAGAACCGGAATGGCGGCATTGCGGTAGTCATCCAGCCGGTAAATGGCGATTGCGTAAAAGTGGGGCACTTGCCACAGGGCGAAAATCAGCAGCAGAATGACTGCGCCCATGTCGAAATGCCCGCCTGCAGCACAATACCCCACCAGCGGGGGCGCGGCGCCCGCGAGGCTGCCGATCAGAGTGGCATGCACGGTACGGCGCTTCAGATAAAGGCTGTAGGCGCCTGCATACACTGCGAAACCGGCCAGCGCCATCGCAAGCGACAGCAATCTGCCTGTCGTCAGCAGCAGGGCCAGCCCGGCAAGTCCCAGCATGGACGCATAGACGATCGCAGCTTGTGGCGACATGAGGCCGCAGGCCAGCGCCCTTGTGCGGGTGCGAAGCATGAGACGGTCGATGTCGCGGTCCGCGCAGTTGTTCAGCACACAGGCCGAGGCGATGATCAGCGACAGGCCGGATGCCGTAACCAGCATCAGCGCGATATCCGGCCGACCGTGGGAGGCCAGAAAAAAACCGCCGAGGAAAGTGATCAAATTGCCGCCGATGATGCCTGGCTTGATGACTTGCCAGTAATGCCTGAGCATGGTTTTCCCCCGAGGCATAAATTCCCTAAGTCAGGTGATAGCGCAGGTTGGCCATGATCCATACCGTACCGCCGATGATCAGCAGCATGATCAGCGCCGCGAACGCCAGCGCCAGCAGATTCCAGCGCATGCGGGACGAAGTGTTGAGGTGCAGAAAATAATACAGATGCACCAGTATCTGCATGCAGGCCGCGCCGAAAATCGATGCGAGCGTGGCCGTGCGCGAAAAAGTTGCATGAATGACCAGCCAGAACGGAATCGCGGTCAGTACGACGGAAAGCACGAAACCGGTGGCGTAGCTTCGGACGCTGCCTGTACCAGCACCGGCAGTGTCGATCGAAGACTGGTTCATTGCATTGCCCCCATCAGGTAGACCACGGTGAATACGCCTATCCACACGATGTCCAGGAAATGCCAGAACATGCTCAGGCACAACAGCCGGGTGCGCACCGGCGCTGTCAGCCCCTTGCGCGCGACCTGGATCATCATCACCAGCATCCAGATTAACCCGATGCTGACGTGCGTGCCATGGGTGCCGACCAGCGTGAAGAATGCCGAAAGAAATGCGCTGCGCGCAGGCCCGTTGCCGGCGAGTATTATGGCATGAAATTCGCTGACTTCGATGAATATGAAGGCTGCTCCCAGCGCGAAGGTCGCGGCCAGCCAGCCCAGCACCTCCGCCTGCCGGCCGCGGTGCAGCGCCAGCATCGCCATGCCGCAGCTGGCGCTGCTGAACAGCAGGCACAGCGTTTCGGCGAACACGCGCGGCAGGTCGAACAGCTCGCGGCCGCCTGGGCCGCCGGCATAGCTGTGGCTCAGCACGGCAAAGGTGGCGAACAGCGCGGCGAACAGCACCAGGTCGGACATCAGGTAGATCCAGAAGCCGAACGGCCGGTTGGCCAGCGCCTTGCTGCCGGCATGTTCGGCGATTGCGGTTTCAGTCTGCATGTGCTGCTCCCAGGGCGGCGACAAGTCGGCGGCGGCGCTGTTCCTCGATGCGTTCGACTTCGGCGGCGGGAATGGCATACTCGATGTCGTCTTCCATCGAACGCGCGATCACCGCGAACAGGATGCCAAGGGCGCTGGCTGCGGCCATCCACCAGATGTGCCAGACCATGCCGAAACCGAACACGAAACTCAGGCCGCCTGCAATGTAGCCCTTGCCTGTATTCTTCGGCATTTCTATATCGCGATAGCGCCCAGGCGCGGGGTAGGCATGCCCCTTTTCCTTCATGTCCTCGAATGCATCGATGCCGTGTACCTCGGGGGTCACGGCGAAATTGTAGGGTGCAGGCGGCGATGAAGTGGCCCATTCCAGCGTGCGTCCATTCCAGTAGTCGCCTGTCGGATCGGATCGCGTATGGCGCTGCCGGATGCTCACTACAAGTTGCACGATCTGGAACACGATGCCGAGCAAGACCACTGCCGAGCCGATTGCGGCGACGATCAGCCAGGGTTGCCAGGCCGGGTTGGAATAATGTTCCATGCGACGCGGCATGCCCATGAAGCCCAGAACGTAAAGCGGGATAAAGGAGAGGTAAAAGCCGACGAACCAGCACCAGAATGCCCGCTTGCCCCAAGCTTCATCG
>JAJZPK010000101.1 GCA_021811205.1 Pseudomonadota bacterium | reverse complement strand
GGCGAAGCGGGGATACGGTCGATTTCGCTGATGTCATGATGGCCTCCTGTCAAAATCGAGGCGGATTGCCTCAACTTCGACTTCGGCACATCACAGGCCCAACTGCACTTCTTCAGGTAAGCATGACCACAACGGCCTGCGCTCCCCCTTACCGCGCCAGCGGTTTAGTCCCCGGCCGAGATCCCGACCTTGCTCGGATTTTGAGTTGGCATCACATATGTCAGATTATTTTTATTCAATGCCACCAGTCCGAAGGGCTGCCAAAGAGCGTATAACAACTGCAAGAGCTTTGGCATGTGAATCGCTCCCGTCCCATGTCTCCTTCAAGGCATTCACCAAATCTTCATTGTCACGGACAGCATCGACTGTTACGCCTCCTTCAAGTCTCTCTGCATAGAGACATATTTCTTCATACAACCTTGTAGCTCGCAGCCCTCTTGCGTTGAGAACACGACTGACCTGAGGTTGACTCGCTCCGACAATGGCGGCCAACTCTGCCTGGGATATTTTGTGCTTGCGCAAAATGGCAGCAGCACGAATTACCCGAGCCTTGAGATCCGATTTGACCATCTCGACTTCCTCCGAAAATAATCCGCATTGAACATTTATTTTTTAACAAGCTGACAGCTGGTAATAATTTCATTTCTTCCTATTACCGTTCTTCCAAAAGAAGCAGTTTTCGACTTTAATAGTTCGTTTACGACTTTAATGACCGGTTTACGACTTTAATTGCAAGGAACAGGAGGTAGGTCAAGGGAACTCTCCTGGATGTTGGCACTCTTAATCCTTGAGTGCTAGAATGATTTCTCAGGAGGAATCTATATGACCGAAGTTTTACCGGTTCAGCTGAACGGCGGCAGCCTGCAAAGCTATATCCAGGCGGTCAATCGTCTGCCCTACCTTTCTCAGGAAGAGGAGCTCGATCTTTCCAGGAAGCTGCGCCACGAAAATGATCTGGAGGCCGCGCGCAAGCTCGTCCTCTCCCATCTGCGCGTGGTCGTCGCAGTGGCCAGGGGCTACATGGGCTACGGTCTTCCCCAGGCCGACCTGATCCAGGAAGGCAACATCGGCCTGATGAAGGCGGTGAAGCGATTCGATCCCGAAAGAGGGGTCCGTCTCGTTTCCTTCGCGATCCACTGGATCAAGGCCGAGATCCACGAATTCATCATCCGGAACTGGCGCCTGGTCAAGATTGCCACGACGAAATCGCAGCGCAAGCTCTTCTTCAACCTGAGAAGCCTCAAGGAGACGCACGGCTCCCTCAACAAGGAAGAAATCGGCATCATCGCCAAGTCGCTCAACGTGAAGCCGGAGGACGTGATGGAGATGGAAACGCGCCTGTCGGGCCGCGACATGCCGCTCGAACCTGTCGGGGAAGAAGACGAGAGCATGGCGCCTATCGCCTATCTGGCGGACGAGCATGCAGAGCCGCTGAAGCTCCTCGAAGAGAGGCAGAAGGAGAAGCTGCTCGGAGAAGGGCTTTCCAATGCCCTCACTGCTCTGGACGATCGCAGCCGCAGGATCATCGAAGCGCGCTGGCTGGGGGATGGCGAGTCGGCGACACTGCACGAGCTTGCAGCCGAATTCAACGTTTCCGCCGAGCGCATCCGCCAGATCGAACAGAAGGCGATGCAGAAGATGCGGATGAACCTCGCCGACTGATTCACTTGCTGTAGCGGATTTTTCTGAAGGGCAGGCCCAGCCAGTATTTCCTGAACTTCTCCAGGCGCGCCGCCATCGAGAAGCTGAAGCGCCCGGTGACGTACCAGCTGTTCAGACCTGTCCTCAGGATCAGATGATAGCCGTTCGAGGCCATGTGATCATGCTTTTGGTGGCTGATCACATGATCTTCGAGCAGGACCAGTTTCGGCTTCCATCGCTTCAGATCGAATCCCTCGAACATCTCCATTTCGTGCCCCTCGATATCGATGGAGATGAAATCGAAGCCGGGTTTGACGCCCTGTTCTTCGAGAACGGAATCCAGCGTCTTGCATTCGACCTCGATGACTTCGCGGCCCTGCGCTCCCAGCGCGATCGGGCTGGCATTGAGCGTCGAGTGCACGCCGGCAGAAATCAGGTTCAGTCTCCTGCCGTGATTCGCAGGGCTCGAGCACGCGCATTGCACGACTGTCCCCTTGCGCTCTGCCCTCAGCATCTCGCAGTAGGCAGGAAGCGGTTCGAGCAGCAACCCATTCCAGCCGAGCTGTTCGAGATGCCGGCTTTGCGAATCGATTGTCGGATGATTTGCCCCGACATCGACGTAAAATCCGTCCGAGCTGTTGCCGAAAAACTGCCTCACCAGCATCTGTTCCACGGAAGGGGGGTTGCTGAACCGGTAAACGTGCTTCTTTGCGAAATCGACGGGAATCATTGTCCTCTCCTGGCATGCGCGCAGGCCTTGCCTCTGCAAAGCAGATAGAGCTCGTCTCCGCCCAGCTTGAATACCCTGTATGTCTTCCCTATTTCGGGATTCTCGACATAGGCGAGCGCGAAGCCATTTTCCCATTTTGCAGGCGGAAAGACGAGCGGAGGACCGGGAAGGCGCAAAGCATCGAGATAACCCGTGACGGAAAGGCCGCTCGAACTGACGTCGGTTGCATAAAGCGGAAACCCTTCGGTTTCCTTGGCGATTTCCCTGGCCGCATTCAGATAGTTTTCACCCCGGTAATGGCTCTGGTACCAGGGAAAAAGGAAGAGAAAGAATGCGAGTTTCAGCCCGACGACTCCTCCCATCCAGTTCAGCGAAGCCTTCAGGCATCCCTCTTTCCAGAGCAAACCTGCGAAACAGAGCGAGAAGAAAGGATAGATGGGTAGAATGTAGCGGATGCTGCTGTGCGGAGAAAGCCAGTAGGGCAGCAGATTGAAGAACCCGATCCAGAAAGCGGTGCTTGAAGCATCGGACAGACGCATGACTGCTTTCTTTCTCAGCACAAAGTACAGGACGAGCAATGTGGCAGGCGCCATGCGCAGCAGCGCTTCCAGCGGAAATCCGAAAAGCTGCCCGAGATAGGCGGAAAACCCGGGAAGAGCGAGCTTGCTCAGGATCTCTTCGAACATCCTCCCCCCCTGGCCGTGGGAGGGCAGGAAAGCGAACCAGATCAGCGGAAACGCGAATGCCAGGACATGCAGGATCAGGGAAGGGGCGCCCAGCAGAAATGCGCGATGCCGCCTCAACAGCACGAGCGCTGATACGCCGTAGAAAACATAGGCGGTCATGGCTTTCGTCAGGAAGGCGAGTTCGATCAGAATCAATGCGAAAAAGAGAAGCCTGGTGCTGGATTGCCTGGCCGAGACCCAGAGCAGCGCGATCGAAGCAAACACGAAAAGGGAAAATAGCGGATCGACATAGGCGAGCCAGCCGTGGTAGAGCGCCACGTCGGCAAAACTCAGATAGATCAACGTCGAGAACAGTGAAAAGGCACGGCTTCCGGAAAGATGTCTGGCCAGACTGAACAGGACAACGCCGCATCCGATGGTCGAAAGCATGGCAATGGCTCGGGTCACGGCGAGTACATGGCGCCAGCCGAAACCGTCCGACAAGAGAATGATCAGCCAGTTGAAAAGCGGATTGTGCCTGACGTTGGTGCCGTACAGGGTCTGCACGAGCCATGATCCCGAATGATGCATCTCGAGTGACGTGATCGGGAAGATCGCTTCCTCCCCGACATAGTAAAAACCCAATGCGGGAAGATAGGCAACCGCAGCCAGCATGCAAAGCCAGATCAGTGCCTTGTCCGTTTCAAGGCGCATAAAGTCCTTTCACATTTTCTCCGTCTTGCCTGTATTTCTCGAATATCTTCTCGTAGCACGTATAAACTGCGTGATGCTGATCGACGAATTCGCTTGCCCTGCAGCCGTACTTCTCCGACTGCCCGGCATCGATGATCGTCACGTTCTCCTTCTTCGCCCAGGCATCCATAACCGCCTTGGTGCGCTCAAGATCTTCGGCATAGCCCGGCATCGACAGGAATTTCCTTTCCATCCCGGGAATGAGGGGAGGCATGAAGAAGATGACTTTTCCCTTCGCCTTCTGCACGATCTTCGACAATCCCTCCAGTATCGCAGGATTGGGCTCCCCTTTCGAATCCTTCAGTGCCGCGCTGTATTTAGAGCTCGGTATCGTCGCGCTCAGCACCAGGGAAGGCAATTCATGTTCGGATACCCTGTCGAGATTCGCGAAAGTCGCGCTGCCGTCAAAACGGAACCCCGTGCAGGTTCCCCGGTACATCGTGTCGTAATCGCGGGCGGTCTCGCCATCCGGACAGCGGTAGTCTCCGCTGGAAGCTTCGAAGAAAATCTGTCTTGCCGCGGAAATCCTGTCTTTCGATTTCAGAATGTCCTTCAGCACGACGCCGAGGTTCTGGATTCTCGGCAGGGACATCGCGTCCTTGATCCTGGAAAAAAGAGGCGGCCCCGGCCTTTCCTGACCGAGCCTGGGAGGAGACAGGTCCGCTTCGACGGGCTTTTCCTTCATGTAGAGGAAATTAAGGGACCAGTCGAGCGGAATGACGAAATTGACGATATTGGGATAATGATCCTCGATGTACTCGGCCTCTCCGATGACCGAAAACAAAGGATTACCCGTCTGGGAGAAATTGTAGGCCTTCATCTGCGCGGGGAGCATGTCCGGGCGAACCCCCATCGCGGTGGATGAGCCGAATATGACCGTATTGATCCCGGGAAGCCTGTCGTCCAGGCGGAGCAGCTTGAACAGGCGGGTCGAGCTCAAGGGCGGAGAATAGGTCACTCCTTGTGTTTTCTGCTGCCAGCGGCTCGCCAGGAAAGCCTTCCTGTTGCCTCCGAGGTCGTTGCGTTCGAGCTGAAGATTCATCGCAAGAATGGACAGCAGAACGAAGCCCAGGAGAGCGAACAGCGCGACGACGTATTGCCTGTGTTTTTCCATGTCAGAACTGGAAATATAGGAAGACGGACGCCTTTTCCATCATGACGATGGAAAAGAAGCCGAGCATTGCGACGGGCAATACCCATCCTAGACTCGGCTTCCATGCGATTTTCGAAGCCTGCTCCTGGGGCAGGTTGAGCGCCGGCCGGAAATTACCCATGATCCGGTAGAGATTCGGTGCGAACAAGGCGATCGCCAGCAATATCCATATCCAGTTGACCTCTCCTCCCGTGACCGGGGTCGCCGTCGTGCCGAAATGTGCCCCGCGGGAAGCGAGCCACTGTCCGAAAATTCCCCATTTCGGCATCCAGAAATCGGGGATGACAAAGCCGTTCAGCCCCATCATGCCGCGCAGCACGGACAATGCGGAATCGAGGCTGTCCGCCCTGAAGAAGACCCAGCCGATCACGACGGCAAGGAAAGTGAGAATTCTGCCGAAAAGACGGTCGAGCAACCCGAATGAAGGAATCGACAATTTCTCCTTGAAGGCAATCCAGCCGTGGTTGATGCAAAGATAGATGCCGTGCAATGCACCCCAGATGACGAATGTCCATCCCGCGCCGTGCCAGAGTCCGCCTAGCAGCATGGTCGCCATCAGGTTCGCATAGCGCCTGAATTTTCCATTCCTGTTGCCGCCGAGCGGGAAATAGAGATAATCGCGCAGAAATCGGGAAAGAGTCATGTGCCAGCGCCGCCAGAATTCGATGATGTTGACCGCCTGATAGGGGGAATAGAAATTGACGGGCAGAGTGATGCCGAACAGCCTGGAGACGCCGACGGCCATGTCGGAATAGGCCGAAAAATCGAAATAGAGCTGGCAGGTATAGGCGAGCGCACCGCACCAGGCGTCGACGAAAGAAGGGTCGACCCCGCTCGCATGCGCGCCGAAAACGGGCGCGACATACCCGGCAATGCCGTCAGCCAGGATCACCTTCTTGAAGAGCCCGGCGAAAAAGATCGTGGTGCCGACGGAAAAATTCTCGAACCTCGGCCTGTAGGTTTCCGGGTGGGAAAACTGCGGCATCATTTCCTTGTGATGGAGGATCGGACCGGCGATGAGATGCGGGAAATAGGTGACGAAAAGCAGGTAATGGGCAAAGCTGTACTCTTTCGCCTCTTCCCTGTAGACGTCCATCAGATAGGCAATCTGCGTGAAGGTGAAGAAGGAAATGCCGAGCGGCAGGACGATTTTTCCGATCTGCCAGCCGGCTCCGGTCAGCTGATCGATGTTCTCGAGAAAGAAATGGGCATACTTGTAGTAGCCGAGGAGAATCAGGTTGAACAGGATCCCAAGAGGGAGCAAGCGCTTGCTCCCTCTGCCGATCGACACGCCGAAGGCGTAGTTGACCGCAATGGATGCCAGCAGGAGCGGTATGTAGGCGATGTTCCAGTAGCCGTAGAAGAAAAGGGATGCCAGGGCGAGCCAGATTCCCGCCCATTCCCTTCGTCTCCCAAACGCGAAGAAGCCGAGCAGGGTAACCGGCAGGAAGGCGAACAGGAAAAGATGCGAATTGAAAAGCATCAGCTCTCGCCGAAAAAGGAGTTGACGGCCTGCGCCACTTTCACGATCTCTGCCTCCTGCAGATCGTGGTAAAGCGGCAGCCTCAGCAGCCTGTCGCTCAGAATGTCCGTGACATCCAGACCCCCATGCGCTCTTCCGTATCTTTTTCCTGCAGGGGAAGAATGCAAAGGCACGTAATGGAAAACGGCGAGTATCCCGTTATCCTTCAGGTGGTTCGTCAGCCGGGTCCGCTCGTCCAGGCTGTTCAGAATCAGATAGAACATGTGGCCGTTTCCCCAGATGCCTTCCTCCTCCCTTGCAGGAAGCTGGCAATGTCCCTTTTTCTCGAGACTTTCAAGCAGTTCGGCATAGCGCGAAAAAATGTACCTTCTCCTGTCTATGATCTCGTCAGCATGCTCGAGCTGCGCGCAAAGGAAGGCGCCGATCAGTTCGCTCGGCAGATAGGAAGAGCCGATGTCGACCCAGGTATATTTGTCCACCTGCCCCCTGAAGAACTGACTCCTGTTTGTCCCCTTCTCCCTGACGATTTCGGCGCGTTCGGCAAACCGTTCGTCGTTGACGAGCAGCGCGCCGCCTTCGCCGCTGATGATGTTCTTCGTTTCGTGGAAGGAGAGGCAGCCAAGGTGGCCGATCGTGCCGAGATATCTTCCCTTGTAGGTCGAAAGCAGGGCCTGGGCGGCGTCCTCGATGACGAAAAGATCATGCCTTTGCGCAATCTCCATGATCCTGTCCATTTCGCATGCGATTCCCGCATAATGAACGGCGACGATGGCGCGCGTTCTTTCCGTGACCGCGGCCTCGATCAGGGTCTCGTCCAGATTCAGGTTGTCCGCCCTGATGTCGACGAAGACAGGGATGGCGCCGCGCAGAACGAAGGCATTGGCGGTGGAGACGAAGGTATAGGACGGCATGATGACCTCGTCTCCGGGGGAAAGATCGCAAAGGATAGCCGCCATTTCGAGCGCAGCCGTGCAGGAATGGGTCAGAAGCGCCTTTTTCGTTCCCAGCCTTTCCTCGAACCAGGCATGGCATTTCTTCGTGAATTTCCCGTCGCCCGCAAGGTGACCGCTCGCATGGGCCTCGGTGATGTATTGGTGTTCCTTGCCCGTCATGTGGGGCTTGTTGAATGGAATCATGCTTTCCTCGCAACCATCAGCAAAGATCCGCCGAAAGGCAGACAAAAATTCAATCCTATCAGCGTTTCCTCCAACTTCATCACCGCTTCAAAGATCATGTTCGAAATTTTCCCCAGTCTCAATTCGGACATCGGATCCGTGGGAGCGCGCTTCGTCAGAAAGCGGGAGAGCATCATGAAGGGAAACAGCAGAAATACGAAGGATGTGGAATGAACCACCCTGAAGCCAGCCGTCTCCAGCTTTCTTTTCAATTCCGTTTTCGTATAGCGCCTCACATGGCAGGCAGCCACGTCCTGCTGGCTCCACAGGAAGGGATGCTGGGGCACGGTCAGCAGCAGTCCGCCGCCCGGCTTCAATGATGCGAACATCTGGACGATCACTTTTTCGTCCTCTTCGATGTGCTCGAGCACGTCGAAGGCACCAATGACGTCGAACTCCTCCCTGAAAGGCATGCGCCTCGCATCCATCTGGATCAATTCGACGCCCGCCGCCCGTCTCGATGCGAATTCGAGTCCGGATGTGTAGATCTCGCTCCCGGACAATTTTATGTCGGGAAAGGTTTTTCTGATTCCGGAGAGCACGTAGCCCGTTCCGCACCCCACTTCCATGAGGCGTTTCGCATCCGGAAAATTTTTTTTGAGTGCGTTGATGATCAGCCTGTTCCTTGCCCTGAACCAGAAGTTCTTCTCTTCGAGCGAGGCAAGCTCGGAAAAATAGCTTTCCTTGAATCCCTTGTTCTCCCTTGCAAGTTCGGGGGAAAATGACAGGAATCCGTCTATTTTCCGGGCCCGCCAGCCGCATGCCGGACAGAGCCATTCCTCCGAAGGAACGGCGCCGCACTCGGGGCAAGCTTTCAACCCTGGCTCCCTATGGCAAGTCCCGCGACGACGAGGACGATGCCGGCCACTTTCAGCACTGTGATTGGTTCGCCGAAAAAGAAGTTGCTGAGCATGATCACCAGGACGAAGGCGAGGCTCATGAATGGATAGGCGTGACTCAATTGAAGCTTGGTCATTGCGGCCATCCAGGTGACCGAAGCCAGAAACGCGGCCAGAAACGCGCTCAACACCCATGGATTCAATACGAGATGGAAAAGGAATTTCAGCTTTTCAGCTGTCTCGATCGGCATGGCGCCCGCCTTCAGCACCTGCCACTTGATGACGATCTGCCCGTATAC
>JAJZPK010000100.1 GCA_021811205.1 Pseudomonadota bacterium | reverse complement strand
TCGGCGGAATCGATTGCACACCCATCACCGGGGAAATCACCTACGGGCTCGAGCGCCTGGCCATGTACCTGCAGGGGGTGGAAAACGTATTCGACCTGAAATGGACGAACGGCGTAACCTACAGGGACGTCTACCACCAGAACGAAGTCGAACAGTCGAAATACAATTTCGAACTTAGCGACGTGGAATTTTTGCTGCACGCCTTTTCCGCCCACGAAGCCCAGGCGAAGAAGCTGATGGGAGAATGCCTCCCCCTGCCCGCCTACGAACAGGTATTGAAAGCCGCGCACACCTTCAATCTGCTGGACGCGCGCGGCGCGATTTCGGTCACCGAACGCGCTGCCTACATCGGACGGATCAGGAATCTCGCGCGCAGCGTCGCGGCCGCCTATCTCGAAAGCCGGGCAAGGCTGGGATTCCCCATGGCGCCGAAGGCATGGGCCGACGAAGTGCTGGCGAAAATGGAGCAGGCATGAAGAACCTCCTGGTCGAACTCTTCGTCGAGGAACTTCCGCCGAAGTCGCTGAAGAATCTGGGGAATGCCTATGCAGGCGCGGTTTTCGAATCGCTCTCGAAGCAGGGCCTGGTGGGCGAGGGCGCGTCATTCACCGCCTATGCTTCCCCGAGAAGGCTGGCCGTTCATGTTTCGAACGTGATGGATGCCGCGCCGGACAAACCCGTCTCGCAAAAGCTGATGCCCGTCAAGATCGGACTTGACGAGGCAGGCAACGCGACGCCCGCGCTCATCAAGAAGCTTGCAAGCCTTGGCGCAGACGAATCGGTTCTGTCTCAACTCAGAATCGCGCAGGACGGCAAGGCCGAATCCCTCTATTACGAGAGCACCGTGAAAGGCGCGACCCTGGCAAATGGCCTTCAGGAAGCGCTCGAACAGGCGATCGGCCAGCTCCCCATTGCGAAAGTGATGACTTACCAGCTCAAAGACGGATGGGAAAGCGTGAAGTTCGTCCGCCCGGTGCACGGCATCGTCGCGCTCCATGGCGCCGACGTCGTCCCGGTTTCCATCCTCGGCATGGATTCGGGAAGAAAAACGCGCGGGCACAGGTTCGAAGCGAAGAGCGATTCCCTTGAGATTCCCGACGCAGACAGCTACGAGGCGCTGATGGAAAACGAAGGGGCTGTCATTCCTTCATTCGGAAAGCGCAAGGCAGAAATAGCCCACCGGCTGAATGATGCCGCCAAATGCGAAGGATTGAAGCCGGTCGAGGACGATGCGCTGCTCGAGGAGGTGACCGCGCTTGTCGAGCGCCCCAACGTGCTCACAGGACAATTCGAGGAAGATTTTCTCGCCGTGCCTCAGGAATGCCTGATCCTCACCATGAAGGCGAACCAGAAATATTTCCCGCTGCTCGACGACAACGGCAAGCTCACGAACAAGTTCCTGATCGTCTCGAACATCAACCCAGAGAATCCTTCCTTCGTTATTACCGGAAACGAACGCGTGGTAAGGCCCAGGCTGTCGGATGCGAAATTCTTCTTCGACCAGGACAGGAAAAAGACGCTCGCCTCCCGCGTCGAAGGACTCAGGCGCGTCGTCTACCACAACAAGCTCGGGAGCCTGGGCGAGCGCATCGACAGGGTCTGGAGCATCGCCGAGGCAATCGGTCTCGCCCTCGGGGGGGAGGAACTCTCTTCCAAGGCAGGCCAGGCCGCGAGACTCGCCAAGGCGGATCTCGCCACCGACATGGTCGGAGAATTCCCCGAGCTCCAGGGCATCATGGGACGCTATTACGCCCTGCACGACGGCCATTCGCCCGAGATCGCCTTCGCGATCGAGGACCATTACAGGCCGAGATTTTCCGGGGACGAATTGCCCAGGAACGAGGTCGGGACTGTGGTCGCGCTCGCCGACAAGATGGAAGCGCTCTGCGGCCTTTTCAGTATCGGACAGACTCCGACCGGAGACAAGGACCCCTACGCTTTGAGGAGACAAGCGCTCGGGGTGATCCGCATCCTGATCGAAAACGAGCTTTCCCTGTGTCTGGACGAATTGATCCGGGCGGCAACCGGCGCGTTCGATTTTCCTGCCGACGTCTCGGCATCCCTCGAGAACTTCATCTATGACCGCCTCTCAGGCTATTTCAGGGAGCAGGGGTACAGCGCCCAGGAAATCGATGCCGTGCTTTGCCTTCGTCCGCAAAATCTGGGGGACGCCGCAAAACGCCTTTCTGCCGTGCGCGCCTTCTCGAGTCTTCAGGAAGCGGAAGCGCTCGCTGCGGCCAACAAGCGTGTCGGCAACATCCTCAAGAAAGTCGAAGAAGGGATCGAGCCCGAAACAAATCAGAATCTTTTCATCGAACCTGCCGAATTGATGCTTGTAGCAGAACTTTCGAAGGCGATGCCCAAGGTCGCGGAGCATTACGAGAAGAAGGATTATGCCGCCTCGCTGAAGGCACTCGCCATACTCAAAGCACCGGTCGACGATTTCTTCGACAAGGTGATGGTGAACGCGGAAGACCCGGAGCTGAGGAAAAACCGTCTTGCCTTGCTGCTCCAATTGCAGCAGGCGATGAACAAGGTCGCAGACATTTCGAGGCTTGCATCTTGAAGCTGATCATCCTCGACCGGGACGGGGTTATCAACTTCGATTCAGACCAGTTCATCAAGAACCCGGACGAATGGAAGCCTATTCCCGGAAGCCTTGAAGCGATATCCAGGCTCAATCATGCAGGCTACACGGTCGTGGTGGCGACCAACCAGTCCGGAATAGGACGCGGTCTTTTCGAGATGTCCACCCTCACCGCAATCCACGAAAAGATGCAGAAGGCGCTCGCCCAGGTCGGCGGAAGGATCGATGCAATCTTCTTCTGCCCCCATACGGCCGATCTGAAATGCGCATGCAGGAAGCCTGAGCCTGGCATGCTGCTCGAGATAGCGGACCGTTTCGAGGCCGATCTTGCGGGCGCTCCGGCAATAGGCGACTCCCTCAGGGACCTGGTTTCTGCGCAGAAGGTCGGCGCAAAACCCATCCTCGTGCTGACCGGGAAGGGAAAGAAGACGCTGGAAGCAGGCGGCCTTCCAGAAGGCACACAGGTTTTCGCAGATCTCGCCGAAGCGGTGCAATCCCTCACGGAAGGCGCATGATCGGATCCCTGGTCTTCGCCCTGATCCAGGCCGTCTTCACGCCCTTCTTCTCGATCGTCTCCATCCTCACCTTCCCCTTCCATCCCCTGACCCGCTACAAGGTGATCTCGCAATGGGCGCGACTCATGATGTTCCTGGTCGAGAGGCTCTGCGGCGTGAAATACAGGGTCGAAGGCATGGAGAACATCCCGGACCATCCGTGCGTCGTCCTCTCCAATCACCAGTCGGCCTGGGAAACCATCGCATTCCAGGTCATCCTTCCTCCCCAGGTCTGGGTGCTGAAGAAGGAGCTGCTCAAGATCCCGTTCTTCGGCTGGGGACTCGCCATGACGAGCCCGATTGCGATCGACAGGGATGAAGGAAGGGCTGCGCTCAAGCAGATGATCGAACAGGGCAAGGCGCGGCTGAAGACGGGGTTCTTCGTCGTCGTCTTCCCGGAAGGAACCAGAATCCCGCCCGGGGAAGCCCCCTCTTTCAGAATAGGCGGGGCTTGGCTCGCGACGCATACCGGGGCTACCGTTCTGCCGATCGCTCACAATGCGGGCTATCTTTGGGGAAAGAATGCATTCATCAAGCGCCCGGGCACGATCACCGTCAGCATAGGGAAGCCCATCGAAGCGAAAGGAATGAAACCGGACGCGCTCAACTCGGAAGTCGAGAAATGGATCAGGGCCGAACAGGAAAAAATGGGCAGGCCTTGAAGCATGTGCTTCTCTCCGGCCTGAAAACGCATTACGTATTGAAGCGCAGCAGCCGCAAAAGCATCGGGCTCAGGATAACGCCCGAAGGCCTGTCCGTCAGCGCGCCGCACAGGCTGCCCGTTCATGTCATCGAAAACTTCCTCCTTGAAAAATCGGCATGGATCCTGAAGAAGCTGGAAGAGGCAAAACCCCATCCTGCCCAGCAATGGATCGACGGTGAAAAGATATCGTATCTGGGACAAGCCTACGAGCTGAGAACGGGCCAGTCGAACAAGCGAAGCGTGGCGTTGTCACATGAAGGCATCGAGGTTCGAATGCCTGCCCCTTCCCCGGAGGAAACCGAGGCCATGGTCGGCATCTGGTACAGGAAGCGCGCCCTCGAATGCTTTTCGGACAGGATTGAGCATTACTGCGAAAAGCTCGGGCTGATCGAGCCCAGGCTTTTCCTTTCGAACGCGAAAACGCGCTGGGGAAGCTGCAATTCGAAGCGCGAAGTGAGGCTCAATTGGCGCCTCGTGAAATTGCCGATCGAGCTCGTCGATTATGTCGTCGTGCACGAGCTCTCCCATCTCGTGGAACTGAACCATTCCAGGGCCTTCTGGGAAATAGTCGGACGGGCCTATCCCGATTACAGGCGAGCGCGGCAGGAACTTAAGCGCATCCGCCTGTGGTAACATGCTGGGCATGATGATGCGGACCCTTCTTCTTCTCCTGATTTTCTCCCTGCCGCTTGCCGGATGCGGGCTGAAGGGGCCGCTTTACCTTCCCGATCACCAGAATCCGAAAAAATGATCTCCCCATTTTCCTACAAGGGCGGGATCCTCCATGCTGAGGACGTTCCGCTCGAATCCATCGCAAATGAATATGGCACGCCGTGCTACGTGTATTCCAAGGCGGCCCTCGTATCGGCTTGTCGCGAAATCTCGGAAGCATTTTCGCCGATCAGCCATCTGACCTGCTATGCGGTCAAGGCGAACCCGAACATCGGCATATTGAATCTCTTCGCGAAATTGGGCTGCGGATTCGACATCGTCTCGGGGGGCGAACTGCAGCGCGTATTGCTCGCCGGCGGAGATCCGTCCAAGGTGGTCTTCTCGGGGGTGGGCAAGCGCGAGGATGAAATGCGCGCGGCGCTCGATGCCGGCATTTTCTGCTTCAACATCGAATCCGAACCCGAGCTCGACCGTCTTGCCAGGGTCGCGCTAGGCATGAAAAGGAAGGCGAGGATCAGCTTCAGGGTCAATCCGAACGTCGATGCGAAGACCCACCCCTACATCTCGACCGGGCTCAGGCAGAACAAGTTCGGCATTCCCTATGACGATGCCCTTCGCCTGTACGAGAAGGCGAAAGCGCTGGAATCGATCGAAATCGCGGGAATAGACTGCCACATCGGGTCCCAGCTGACCGAACTTTCCCCCATCGTCGAGGCGCTCGAAAAAATCCTGATCCTGGTCGACGCGCTCAAGAAGCGCGGCATCACTCTTTCCCATATCGACATGGGCGGCGGAGTGGGCATCCGCTACAAGGACGAGCAGCCGCCTGAAATGGCCGAATACGCAAAATCGCTGATCGGAATGCTGGAAGGACGGGCCATGAAGCTCATCCTCGAGCCAGGCAGATTCCTTGTCGGCAATGCAGGCATCCTGCTTACCCGAATCGAATACCTGAAGCATGGCGAGGAGAAAAATTTCGCCATAGTCGACTGCGCGATGAACGACCTGATGCGTCCGGCTCTTTACGACGCCTATCACGAAATCGCCCAGGTCAAGGAGGGCCAAGGGAGCGAAATCTACGAAATCGTCGGGCCCGTTTGCGAAACAGGGGATTTCCTGGGACATGGGAGATGTCTTGGCGCAAAAGAAGGGGATCTGCTAGCCATCCTTTCCGCAGGCGCGTACGGCATGAGCATGAGCTCGAACTACAATTCCAGACCGAGAGCGCCCGAAATCCTGGTCGACAAGGGCAACTGCCATGTGCTCAGGGAAAGGGAGACACTGGCAAGCCTCACCGAATTCGAAAGGCTCATTCCGGAAGCTGCGCAATCCTGACGACGTTCCTTCCCGCCTGCTTCGCACCGTAAAGCGCAACGTCGGCCGCCTTGACGAGATCCTGGAATCCGCCCATCGAGGAATGCCTGACCGCAACGCCTATGCTTGCCGTGATCCTGACGGGCGACTTCCCTTCCGAAAAGATGCTGGACTCGACGGCCACCCTCAGCCGCTCGGCGCAATGCTCGGCCGCATCCGCATTCGCCCCGGGCAGTATGGCCAGGAATTCCTCCCCTCCGAACCTGCAGATCACGTCCTGCCCTCTCGCCGCCTTCTTCAGCACTTCTGCGCAATGGCGGATCACCCTGTCTCCGACGTCGTGACCGTAATGGTCGTTGATCATCTTGAAGCGATCGATATCGATCATCATGCAGGCGAGCTCTCCCGAACGGTTCCATTCGAGTGCGAGGCGCTCCACGGCATAGCGTCTGTTCGGAAGCGCAGAAAGCGGATCCGTCATCGACGCTTCCCTTGCGCGCCTGTTCGCAACGGCGAGATCGGACGCCATGCTGCGCAACTCTTCCGTATCCTTGGAAAGCGACTCCTTCATTTCGACGAATCTGGCAGCAGCCAGCAGCCTCGCCGCCAGGAGCTCGAGCCCGCGCGAAAGCGAAATGCAGTCATCCGCGCCTGCCTCGAAGGCATCGACCTCGCCCTGCAAATCTTCGTCGTCGAGCAGCACGATCGCGTAGATGCCTTTTCCTGCAGGGAGCCTGCGCAGCGCTTCGATGAAGGAAATGCCGTGCATGGAATATGAGGACAGAACGACCTGCGGATCCGACTCAAGCACCAGGCGCGAAGCCTCCTGCTCGCTTCTCACATTGACGACTGCATGCCCGAGCGAGGAAAGGAATCCTGCGATTTCACCCTCACCGGCAAAGAGAAGTATCCTCAGGGAGCGTCCTGCAGGCGACCCTGCCCTGGGCTCTTCCGCGGGAATCGAGGCCATCAGCTCCTCGAAACTGGGAACAGGGCGGCTCGGCACATCGAGTATGGCGCTCCATTCCTGCCAGCTTGCGGCCGCCTGGTCGCAAAGGAATGCGAATTCCTCCTGATCGAAACCGAATTCACGCGCCTCGACAAGAAGGCCGGGCATCTTCGAGGCGGTCCTGCGCTCGCCCGAAACAAAGACCTCGGCGAGCCTTGCAGCAAAATTCCATATCTTGCACAGCCTGAATTCCCTGGATTTCTCGGCAAAAGGCATGCAATCCGGACTTTCCATGTGGAAGGCGACATTGCTGAACAGCTCGGGAAGCATCCAGTCCCTGAGCAGCGCCGCAGTCAATTCGAGATGGTCCGTGGCGAAGCTGGAACGCTCGAGTTCGAGTTTTTCCTTGCGGTCCAGCTGCTTCGTCAGGATTTCAGAAAAGGCCGCGGGATAGAGGGTTGCAAGCGCAAGCGAGCCCACGTCTGAAAGAAGGGCGCCAATGAAGCATTCCTCAGGCTGGGCAACCCTCGTCTTTTCGCAGATCTTCTGGGCAATGATGGCGCATGCGAGCGAGCGAGACCAGAAGCGCATGTAGTCGAACTGCTTGCACGCTCCCCGCCTGTTGCTGTTCAGAACGGAAAATCCGAGCGCGATTTGCCTGGTCGCCGCCATGCCGAGGAGGTTCAGCGCATCGGGAATCGATGCGACCAGCCTGCTTCCTGCCTTGATGTGATTGGCGTACTTGATCAGCTTCCCGCTCAGCGCAGGATCCGCCTGGACGATGCGTCCGATCTCGGCCAGGGAAACGTCCGGCTTCTGAGTGAGCTGAAAAAGCGTCATGGCAACCCCGGCGGGGGAGGGCAGATTGCCGCTTGCCTTGAGTTCCTCGAAATCCAGCTGCGACCTCATCCGATTCTTCCCTTCATGTTTTCTTCAATTCTACGCGCAACCTTCCGGAAAACCCAACTGTTCAGGCATTCGACCCGAATGTATAATTGAAGGTTTTCAGGGACGCCAGGATGAAGGCCGGAAAGCTTTACATCAGGACATACGGATGCCAGATGAACGAGTACGACTCGGACAAGATGGCTGACCTGCTGCGCGCCGAATCCGGGCTCGAATTGACAGAGAATCCGGAGGAAGCCGACGTCATCCTGCTCAACACCTGCTCGGTGAGGGAAAAGGCCCAGGAAAAGATTTTCCACGAATTGGGCAGGATACGGCTCATCAAGGACAAGAAGCCGCATCTTCTGGTCGGCGTGGGCGGCTGCGTGGCGAGCCAGGAGGGAGAAGCCATCTTCAGGCGGGCCGCCCATGTCGATCTGGTGTTCGGCCCCCAGACCCTGCACAGGCTGCCGAAAATGCTGGATGAGCGCATGCATTCCGGCCGCAGGCAGATCGACATCGCTTTCCCCGAAATAGAGAAATTCGATTCGCTGCCGGAGCCTTCCGCATCCGGCCCTTCAGCCTTCGTTTCGATCATGGAAGGATGCAGCAAGTACTGCAGCTTCTGCGTCGTCCCCTATACCAGGGGGGAAGAGGTTTCCAGGCCATTCGAAGACATTCTCGATGAAGTGCGAAATCTCGCCGCCAAGGGGGTGAAGGAAATCACGCTGCTCGGACAGAACGTCAACGCCTATCGCGGAAGCATGGAAGACGGGGATGTCGCCGACCTTCCCCTGCTGATCGAATATCTAGCAGCCATGCCGGAGCTGGGCAGGATACGCTATACCACATCCCACCCGAGGGAGTTCACCCAGAGACTGATCGAAATCCATGCGAGCGAACCCAAGCTCGCCCCCCACATCCATCTTCCGGTCCAGTCCGGTTCGGACAGGATACTTGCGGCAATGAAGCGCGGCTATACTTCGCTTGAATACAAGTCGATCGCGAGGCACCTCAAGGCGGGAAGACCGGACATCTCGCTCTCATCCGACTTCATCGTGGGATTTCCCGGCGAAACCGAGGAAGATTTCGAAAGAACGATGGATCTCATCGAAGAGCTCGGA
>JAJZPK010000099.1 GCA_021811205.1 Pseudomonadota bacterium | reverse complement strand
TGCGAAATCGCGCTATTCAGGGACGGCACGGACAGGATCTATGCGCTGCATGACAGGTGTCCCCACAAGGGCGGTCCGCTCTCCCAGGGTATCGTCAGCAACGGCCGGGTCACCTGTCCGTTGCACGGCATGAATATCGGCCTTGAAGACGGACGCGCGATTTCTCCTGACGAAGGCTGCACGGAGACTTTTTCCGTCAGGATAGACGAGGGCGCAGTCTATATTTCACTCTGATCGGAAGGAAATGGGAACGAAAACAGTACGCTCGACCTGCTGCTATTGCGGCGTAGGCTGCGGCGTGATCATCAACGCAAGGGAAGGGGTCGTCGAGTCGGTCAGGGGGGACCCCGACCATCCGGCGAATCACGGCAAGCTTTGCACCAAGGGCGCCACGCTTCATCTGACCGCGGCAAGCAACGGCCGCCTGCTTCATCCCTTGCTTCGAGGGTACAGAGTCCCCTGGGATGAAGCGCTGGATCACGCCGCCGACCGCTTCGCCGACACGATCATGAAATACGGGCCGGAAAGCGTTGCATTCTACATCTCGGGCCAGCTCCTCACGGAGGATTATTACGTCTTCAACAAGCTGGTCAAGGGATTGATCGGCACCAACAACATCGATACCAATTCGAGACTCTGCATGTCCTCAAGCGTGGCGGGATACAAGGCGACCCTCGGCGCGGATGCGCCGCCCGCCTGTTACGAAGACATCGATCAGGCGCAATGCATCCTGATCGCCGGATCCAATACGGCGGTCGCCCACCCTGTTCTTTTCAGGCGCATCGAGGCCGCGAGGGAAAGGAATCCAGATCTCAAGCTCATCGTCGTCGACCCAAGGAAAACCGACACGGCAAGGGCGGCGGATCTTCATCTTGCCATTCTTCCCGGGACGGATGTCGCCCTGTTCAACGGCATGCTGCATGTGCTGCTTTGGGAGAATCTGATCGACAGGGATTACATCGATTCCCATACCGAGAATTTCGAAAGCCTCAAGGCGGTCGTGCACGAATATACCCCGCGGCATGTCGCGCAGCTTTGCGGGATCGATATAGATGATCTCGTCAAAGCCGCCCTCTGGTTCGGCAAGTCGACAGCTTCCCTCTCCCTTTATTGCCAGGGTCTCAACCAGTCCATCCATGGCACGGACAAGAACGGCGCGCTGATCAATCTCCATCTCGCCACAGGAAAGATAGGCAAACCTGGATCAGGCCCCCTTTCGCTGACGGGTCAGCCCAATGCCATGGGGGGCAGGGAAGTGGGCGGGATGGCGAATCTTCTTTCCGCTCACAGGAATCTTTCCGACCCCGCGCACAGGCAGGAAGTGGCCGATCTGTGGGGAATCGATTCCGTTCCGGAAAAACCGGGAAAGACGGCAGTGGAGATGTTCGACGCGCTCCAGGCGGGGGAAATCAGGACGATCTGGATCGCCTGCACCAATCCTGCGCAATCCATGCCGGATCTCGCGAAAGTCCACGATGCGCTGGAGAAGGCGGATTTCGTCGTCGTCCAGGATGCGTTCTCTGACACGGAAACGGCGCGTCACGCGGATCTCCTTCTTCCCGCCTCGACCTGGGCTGAAAAGGAAGGCACCGTGACCAATTCCGAGAGAAGGATCACTCGGGTCAGGGCGGCAGTGCGCCCTCCCGGAGAAGCAAAAGCGGACTGGAAGATCGCAGCCGATTTCGCATCGCGACTAGGAAAACGGTTCGGGAAAAACGCCGAGCGACTTTTTCCATACAGGCACCCGGAGGAGATATTTCTCGAGCACAGGGAGTCTACCAGGGGACGGGATCTCGACATAACCGGACTCGATTACGCGCTTCTGGAAGAAAAGGGTCCCCAGCAGTGGCCCTGTCCCGAAGGCGTGCAATCCGGGAAAAGACGCCTGTATGACGACGGCATTTTTCCGACCGAAACAGGACGGGCGAAATTCCATGCTGCCGAATACATGGGGACTTCGGAAGAAACCGACGCTCGCTATCCTTTCCATCTCACAACCGGCAGGCTGCGCGACCAGTGGCACAGCATGACCAGGACCGGCAGGACGGGGCGGCTCTTCAGCCACGACCCCGAAGCCTGCCTCTCGATGAATCCTGAAGACATGAAATCGAGACAGCTTCTTTCCGGCGACATCGTCAGGGTGAAAAGCCGAAGGGGCGAGATGCTCGTCTCGCTCAGGAGTGACGCCGACATCAGGCAGGGGCAGGCCTATCTTCCCATGCACTGGGGCGGCCGTTTCACCGGCAGACTCGGGGTGAACGGGCTCACCACCGGGGATTTCGACCCTGTTTCCAAGCAGCCCGAACTCAAGCATGCAGCGGTGATGGTGGAGAAAGTCGAACTCGCCTGGACGGTTTCCGTGCTGAGAAGCGGCGACGCGCTGGAATTCATGGAAAAAGCGCAGCCGGTTTTGAAGCATTTCGATTATGCAAGCTGCACCCTGTTCGGCAGGGAAGAGACGATATTTTCCCTCAGGGGCGGCTGCCTTTCGAAACCTGACATCGATCTCGTTCGCGAGATAGACAAGGCTTTCGGCATGGATGCGGACGACTGCATGGCTTACCGCGATATCGGCTCCGGAATCGACAAGCTGGTAAAGATCGATGAGGGACGCGCAACAGGCGTGCGCTTCGTGGGGGAATCAGCAGCGCGGGAATGGCTGATGGAAGCGATGGCATCCCGTGCGGATGTTTCGCTCGTTCGAAAATGGCTGCTCGCGCCCATGTCCGCGCCTCCCGCAGTCGAGATGCGCGGCAGGATCGTCTGCAATTGCCTCGATGTCTCCGAAAGCGAGATAGTCGGTTCCGGACTCGATCTTGCCGGGCTGCAGGAAAAATACAAATGCGGCACCCAATGCGGATCCTGCCTCCCCGAGATCAGGAAGCTCCTAAAGCAAACATGACTATTGACTCAGTACCACTTGAGCGTGTCAGGAAATGGTATGACAATTGAACCGGAGGAGCATCTTAATACCCACTTCAAACAGACTGTCGGAAGAAAGTGCCTTGCACACGGAACCAAGGCCAAACTATGAAGTTCGCCGACGAATACACTAATCCCCAGGACGGGGCAAATGCTTTTTCCAATATCCTGGGTTCAAATATGCTGCCTGAAAATTCAAATTTCAGTTGGTCTGATCATTAATAAAATGCTTTCATCTCGTTTTTATAAAGGGAACATCATGCTTATGTTTGCAAGAAACCTTGCCCCGACATTCGGGCTCGCCCTCTTTTCATGCGCTTTCAACGCGTATGCCGAATCAGGTACCGAATCCTCATCGCAACATTCAGATGGTTCGAATGACAGCACCTGGTTCGCAGTCGTCAACAAGTCGCAGGAAGAACAGCCCCACTGGATGACGCCGCTCGTAACCATTACGCCAAGGCTTGAAGAAGAATACCGCTATGATCAAACCCGCCAATACAAGTCCGGAAGCACCACGTTGACAAACTACGGAGGCGGCAAGGGACTGGAACTCATTCCTTCCGAAAATGTGGAAACGATCATCGGACAGCCCGGCTATCTGGTTCAGCAAACTCCCGCGACGACGACACGCGGATGGGCGGATGAAACCTTCCTGGTGAAATACCGCATTCTTTCGGCAAACGAAGAACACGGCAATTATATTGTAACCGGCTTTCTGGGCCTTAGCACGCCGACAGGCAACCATCCTTTCACTGTGGGCCAGACTGTCGTTACCCCAACTCTTGCAGTCGGGAAAGGCTGGGGTACGCGCGAACAGGGAGTGGATATACAGAGCACGCTCAGCGCCAGCGTCCCAGATGCCAATCAGAATGTGGCAGGCCTTCCCATTGTTTGGAATACCTCGCTTCAGGCGCATGTTTCCAATCTGTTCTGGCCTGAAATCGAAGCGAGCTATACCCACTGGAAAGCCGGTCCGCTCGCAGGCAGGAATCAGCTGATTATGACCTATGGCCTCATTCTGGGCAGGATTCCGCTTGAAGGAAGAATGAAGCTCATCCTTGGCGTGGGCTATCAGGACGCGGCAGCGACTGCTTTCAGCACCTACAACCGCGGCTGGGTAACGACGGCGAGAGTGGCTTTCTAGCTTTCAAGAAATTCCCATTCAACCATCGACTCGAACCAAAATGAATATCGCCTGGGACAAATACCTGCCCGCCGAATATCTGGAGCATTCCATGACACCGGTCAGCTTCGAACGGTTCGATGAACCCGGAGTTCAGGCGGTGAAGCATTTGGGGTATGACGGCAAGATGCAATGCTGCTTTTATCGCCATCAGTTCACCCTGACCCAGGCAGTCATGGACGAAGACGAAAGCTTCAGTGAAGAAGAAACCTATTTCGAGGAAGTGCTGGCATGGCGCCTCAAGAACGGAACCTGGCTGCGCCGCACCACAACCAGGGGACCTGCAGGCAATTGCAGGAGGCGTCTGTCGCACCCTCTATATGAAATAGTGGCAGATCGTCCGCGCTGAAAGATACCTGACCATATCAATTTTTATCTTAGGAGATTAGACATGAAAACAAGTGCACGCAACGAGTTTTTGGGGAAGATAACGGGATTGAAAAACGGACCGGTGAATTCCGAAGTTATCCTGGATATCGGCGGAGGAAGCGAACTTGCGGCCATCATTACCCAGGAAAGCATGGCCGAATTGGGACTCAAGCTGGGTGGGAAAGCGTATGCACTGATCAAGGCGCCATGGGTGATAATCACCACAGACAGCAACATCAAGACCAGCGCCCGCAACAAACTGTGTGGCAAAGTGACTCACTGCCAAACAGATGCGGTAAACGCAGAAGTAGTGATAGAAATCCCAGGAGGCAGGAGCATTGCCGCCATCGTCACTAAGGAAAGCATCGAGAGCATGGGTTTGAGGGTGGGTGCATCCGCCAGCGCGCACATCAAGTCCTCCCACGTTGTACTGGCCGTAGCAGAGTGAATGAAATGAAAAAAAACATCATGAAACGCATCGTGTTCGCCCTGCTTCTGCTCTGCAGCACCGGCGCCTCTGCCGATGAAGTCAGAGTGGCAGTTGCCGCCAACTTCACGGCCCCCATGCAGAGAATCGCCGCCGATTTCGAGAAGGATACCGGGATCAAGACCGTGCTCGCCTTCGGCGCCACGGGCCAATTCTATGCGCAGATCAGAAACGGCGCACCATTTGACATTCTGCTTGCTGCAGACGACAAGACGCCAGAAAAACTGGAAAGGGAAGGGCTGACCGTCAAAGGCAGCCGTTTCACCTACGCTACAGGCTCTCTGGCGCTGTGGTCTGTCAAGCCCGGCTTGGTCGATAGTACTGTGCTCGAAAAGGGCAACTTCGAACATCTGGCTGTAGCAAACCCCAAGCTTGCTCCATACGGTGTAGCTGCGATGCAAACCCTGTCCAGACTGGGTCTGGCCGACAAGCTGCAATCCAGGATCGTGCTGGGGGAAAATATCGGGCAGACTTTCCAGTTCGTCGCTACTGGCAACGCAGAACTGGGTTTCGTGGCGCTCTCCCAGGTAATGAAGGACGGCAAATTGAACTCGGGTTCAGTCTGGATCGTGCCAGCCTCAATGCATGATCCGATTCGCCAGGATGCGGTGATATTGTCTGCCGGCAAGGCGAGCGCTACTGCAAAAGCGCTGATGCAGTATCTGAAGAGTGCAAAAGCAACTGCGATCATCAAGTCCTATGGTTACCAAGTGGAATAGCCGCCATTCGGGGCGGCCTTTATTCGGAAGCCAGTCATCGTGAACGATGCCGATTTTTCAGCATTACGCCTGACCCTGGAGCTCGCGGGGCTCACCACCATCCTGCTGCTTCTCGTTGGGACTCCCATCGCCTGGTGGCTTGCTAACACCCGTTCCTGGCTGAAATCGCCCGTGGGCGCGATTGTCACCCTGCCGCTCGTCCTGCCGCCCACCGTATTGGGTTTCTACATGTTGATAGCCATTGGTCCCGACGGCTTTCTCGGCCATCTGACCCGTTCCCTGGGACTGGGCCTGTTCCCCTTTACCTTCCCTGCTCTGGTGATTGCATCAGTTTTCTATTCCATGCCATTCGCAGTGCAACCATTGCAAAGCGCCTTCGAGGCCATCGGAAGTCGCCCCATGGAAGCGGCCGCGACCCTGCGCGCCTCGCCCCTGGATGCATTCTTCACTGTGGCCTTGCCCATGGCCAGACCTGGTTTCATCACTGCATCCATCCTGAGCTTCGCTCATACTGTCGGGGAATTCGGCGTGGTCTTGATGATAGGCGGCAACATTCCGGATAAAACACGGGTTCTCTCTGTGCAGATCTACAACCATGTCGAAGCGCTCGAATATACCCAGGCCCATTGGCTCGCTGGCGGCATGCTGGCTTTCGCCTTCTTGGTTCTCGTCGCCGTGAATGCATTCAAACCCGGCAGCAAGGGAGAGGGCGCATGAAGCCCATAGAGGCCCGCTTCCATCTGAACCGAAAGAATTTTAGCCTGGAGGTCGACCTTTCCCTGCCTGGCCTGGGCATAACCGCACTTTTCGGCCCTTCGGGTTCAGGCAAGACCACGCTGCTGCGCTGCCTTGCAGGCCTCGAGCATGTACCTGGCGGCTACCTGTCGGTGGCAGGAGAGATCTGGCAGGATGGCGACCGTTTCCTGCCCGCCCACAAACGCCGTCTGGGCTATGTGTTCCAGGAAGCGAACCTTTTCTTCCATCTAGATATCCGGCGCAATCTGGAATACGGCATGCGCCGCACCGGAAGCCATCTGATTGAGTTCGACAACACCCTGGAATTGCTGGGAGTAGCTCATCTTCTGGATCGCCGCCCTGAAAATCTTTCGGGAGGCGAGCGCCAGCGAGTGGCCATCGCCCGAGCGCTCCTGGCCAACCCCGGGATATTGCTCATGGACGAGCCGCTCGCCGCGCTCGATCTCGCAAGAAAGCAGGAAATATTGCCCTATCTGGAGAAACTGCACGAAGAACTCTCCATCCCCATCCTCTATGTCAGCCACTCGCCGGATGAAGTGATGCGCCTTGCAGACCATATCGTCGTTCTGGACAGGGGCTGCGTAATTGCCGAGGGTGCCCTCTCCGAGACCCTGGCCCGGCTCGATCTTCCCTTCCGCCTGGGGGAAGACGCTGGCGTAATCATTGACGCCGTGATCGGAGCGCGAGACGATTCATGGCACCTGATCCGGGCCGATTTTGCAGGCGGCGAGCTTTGGGTGCGGGATAACGGCATGCCAGTCGGTCATCCTGTCAGGGTGCGCATTCTCGCTCGCGACGTGAGCCTCTCCCTTGCGCATATGGCGCACACCAGCATTCTCAACCTGCTGCAGGGCAAGGTGGCGGAAATCGCCGACGATACCCACCCAGCACAGTCCCTGGCAAAAGTGGATGTGGGCGGCACCCCCATCGTCTCGCGTCTGACAAAGCGTTCCGCCGAAGCCCTCGATCTTTCCCCGAGCAGGCCAGTCTGGGTCCAGATCAAGACCGTTGCGCTGATCGGGTAGCAGATCACATATAGAGAATCACGTTCATCTCATAGCTGATCAAACGCTTAATCGCCCGATTTAGTCGCCCCTGAAAAACCCGATATTTCAGGCCAAAACCTGATGCTGGAAGAATGGCCATCTGATTACTGATAGCAGCACTTCCATCCATCGGGCACAAAAAAGCGCCAGGCGCCTGAGAATCTTCCTCAGATTATGGCCGGCTCCGCAAAGCAGCGCGTTCATGGCATCGCCTTCGACGCCTTTCAGGAAGTTTCTGCCCAGTCGCCCGTCAGCCTTCATGTGCCCAATGACCGGTTCAACAGCATTTCGCCGCTTGAGCTTCTTCCTGATCGCAACCGTCACGCCCCGCATGGCTCCGGCAATCCAGATCTTGGCACCTTGAACGCCATGACCGCGATAGCCTCGGTCGACATAAGCTTCCCTGACCGCAACGCCGGTCAGCTTTTGCGTCTGATCCAATGAGGTTTCCAGTGTAGCCCATCTAGGGATTGCCTGGCAACGACTTCATTCCCGCCACGAAGCTCTCCCGACTGGTGCTCACCACCCCGACCTTCACCCCGAACTCGTACTGCTTGTGCGATTTCCCCTTGGCGATGCACTCCACTTCCGGCGCATGCACGCTGTAAACCTTGTTCTTGTCATGCCGCTGCTGACCGTGAATCCGCCAAGCCACCTCGATCAATCTCGCCATCTTCTTCCTCGCAACCTCAGGCAGCTTGCGCTCAATATCCCGCAGCACCCGTCCAAGATAGGTCCTCAGGCGCTTTTGCTCCCGCTTCGCACGCTGCATCTGACGCGCATGGGCATAACGACCACTCTTCGCCAACGCAACCTTCGATACCCGTTCGAAGCTCTGCCTGAGCACAATCCCGTGACGCTTCGCCTGTCTCACCAGCGCCGCTCTTGCCTTGTGGTACAACCTCGCATCGGTCGGAAAAGCTGTCGCCTTCTCCTGGACCGTCGTATCCACGTTCACCACTTCAAGCGAAGAACGAGACACCGTGCCCGTATCCACCCCCGCCTTCACCGTCAATCCCAGCATGAACTCGCAGCCTGCTTCACCGATCCGCTTTCGAAACCGCGTCATCTGCGACGGATCGATCGGCAGCTTGTGCCGAAAGAAGAAGAAGAAGAAGAAGAAGAAGAAGAAGAAGAAGAAGAAGAAGAAGAAGAATTCTTCTCCGCAAAAGTATTGCCAGTACGGGTTCTCCACCCATCTTGCCACCACCGATTCGTCCGATTCGTTGAAGGCATGTTTCAGGTAATGCAATCCCACCATCAGCCGGATCGGAATCCCGGGTCGGCCCTCTTCCGAGTAAAGCCCACCAAATCGATCTTCGGCAGCCT
>JAJZPK010000098.1 GCA_021811205.1 Pseudomonadota bacterium | reverse complement strand
TTGTGGTTGATCGGCGATTCGTCTGCCCACCATCTCCTCTTTTTCGTAGCCCAGTTTTTCGTACCAGATCCGGTTGACGTCGAGGACGCGACCTTCATTGGAAAGAAGCAGGATGCCGTCGTTCGCTTCATCGAAGATCAGGCGAAACTTGAGTTCTCCCGCTTTCAGTTCCTTGGCAAAGATCTCGTTCTTTCCAAATTCGGAGAGAATGCGCTTGGTGATGAAAAGAACCAGGGAACTCGTGAGAGCCACCAGAAGGCCGATCAACCACAAGAAGTCAGTCACCATCGCGGAGGATTCCTTTGCGGCTTCCACGGAATAGGAACCACCCTGCTTCTTGGCGAAGCTCACGACATAATCGATGTTGCCACGGATTCTTTCGAAGAGCGCTTGCCCATCCCCTACGATGATTTGCCTTGCCTCACGATCCTTCCCGTTTTCGGCAAGATCGAAGATCCTTGCTCTGATGCGCTGCCAGTCATCCATCTGGCGGTCGATTTCGTCGACGCGGCTCATGTCCCCAAGAAATGCCGAATGAATCGTTTTCAGGTCAGCCCTGATACTTTTTTCGAGGGCGAGCGTTTCGGAAGAGAAGGCTTGAAAATCAGCCGCATCGCTGTGCATGTGCAGCTCCATCATCGCATTTCTCATCTGGATGATATCGGCTTTGGCTTGCAACGCGGTGTTGCTGACAAGGAAAGGATGGTTGTAGAGGTCGCTCGAGATTGACCTGAGGTGCCTGACGGCCGAAACGATGCCGATACCCGTGCCGATGATGAGCATCAGGATGAGGAAATAGGTGAGCGATATCAGAAGCCTGACATTGTCTTTTTTTGGCATGGAGCGTGCGTCATACCCTCAGTGACATTGGGGTATTATGTAAGATCATGGCATCCTGCTCAAGGACTCAATTTTTCCATGGCTGCGGCGAAGAAGCCGTCCGTCCCATGGATATCCGGCCTGAGTTCGAGATATTTTCCCGTGTCGAGATCGATGTGCTGACTTTTCAGTATCTCGGATGCGTCGAGCAGCCTGAAATCGGGATGGGATTCGAGAAAGCGGGAGACGATTTCCTGATTCTCCTCCTGCAGGATGCTGCACGTCGCATACACGATCCTGCCGCCAGGCTTGAGGAGAATGGAAGCGCCTTCGAGTATGGACGACTGCTTCTTGGTGAGTTCTTCCAGGGTCCTTTCCGACTGGCGCCATTTCAGGTCGGGATTGCGGCGCAAGGTGCCGGTACCGCTGCAGGGCGCATCGACCAGCACCCTGTCGATCTTTCCGGAAAGCCTTTTCACACGAATGTCGTTTTCGCTCTGTATCCATTGCGGGGTGACATTCGAAAGCCCGGAGCGCTTGAGGCGGGGAGAAAGCTTTTCCAGGCGCTTTTCGGATACATCGAAAGCGTAAAGCCTGCCCGTGGAACCCATCAGCGCACCGAGCATCAGCGTCTTGCCGCCTGCCCCTGCGCAGAAATCGACGACCATTTCGCGCCTTTTCGGCGCAAGCAGGTAACCGAGGAGTTGGCTTCCCTCGTCCTGGACTTCCACCTTGCCTTCAAGGAAGAATGGGTTCTCGTTGAGCGGGAACTTGTCCTTGAAGCGCAGGCCTATCGGAGAATACGGTGTTGCCTCTCCGCCAATTTTCGCTATCGCTTCTTCGCGTTTTGCCTTGATCGTGTTCACCCTGATATCCATGGGCGCCTTCTGCTGCATGGCACGGCCGATGGAAAGGATGTCCTCGATGCCCATGTATTGCCTCAGCCTGGATATGACCCATTCGGGCAGATCGGCGCGCGCATCCAGCGGCGCGTCGTCAAGCGCGACCGCCTTGACCGATGCCAGCCATTTTTCTTCCGGTTCGGAAAGATAGGGATGAAGCTCCTTGAGGTTCATGCCTTCCATTCTCGAAAGCCAGACGAGAAGCAGCTTCCTGGGCGTGCCCTGCTCTCCCGATTGCTCGATCAGGTAATCGATCATCGTTTTCCTGCGCAGGATGGAGAAGGCCGCTTCAGCTGCGAAAGCGCGTTCGGATTTCCCCGCCCTGTTTTCCTGGAAGAAGCGGCGCAAGGCCACGTCCGCCGGTTCCTTCATGGGGAGCAATCTGCGCAGGGCCTCGACGATGAGGTCGATGCGCATGCCGTTCAGTTTTTTCATTGGAATGGATGATGAAGAATTGGGAAATTGTACCGCATTAGTCCGCTGAATGATTGAACGCGTGCCGAAGTTCTGGGTCAAACAGGAAAATGGTCAATGACATGCATGTGAAGGGAGGTGAGAATAATGAAAAAAATGATTGCCTTGGCGTTCTTGCTGGTTGTGCTGGTGCCTTCCGCCTTTGCTACCGTGGGAGAAGTGAAGATAGTCTCCCCAGCCGACGGGGCGACAGTGGATCCTGATGCTCAGTTTCACGTCGTTTTCATGGCCAAATTCGACAGCACGGGAGACCATGTCCATCTGTATGTGGACGGAAAGGGGCATGAAACATTGCGCAATCGGGCCATCAGCCGTACGGTGGATACCTACAGCGGCGGGAAATGGACGGAAGTCAGCCGCGAGATAAACGGAAGAAAGGCTTTGGGACCGCTTGCGCCGGGAAAACACCGATTGTGCGTTGGCGTCGTCGACAGTTCGCATAAACCCACTGGTCTCGAAAAGTGTATCAGCATCATCGCGAAATGATGCTGAAGCGCCCTTTCAATGAATCTTGCTGGCAATAAACAGCTGTCCATAGACGGGGCGCGCACTTTCGCGGCGGATGACTGCATCTTCGATGGATGGGGGGGGGAATCCGGCTTGTTCAAGCAGTCCGGTGACGTAATTCTCCGCATGACGGTATCTCCCGGTGACGTCCAGGTCGAAACCGTCTGAGCCTGTTTCGGTGGTGAAAATGAATGATCCGCCTTTCTCCAGTCTTGCGTGGGTCTTTCTGAACACGGCTTCGAGGTTCCCGAAATAGATCAGCGTGTCGATGCAGGTGATGAGATCGAACCGGGCGCTTTCCCGATCCAGGAATTCGCATATTTCCGACTTGAAGAAAAAATCGTAGCAGTTTTTATCCTGCGCCTTGCCCAGCATCGCGCTGCTGAGATCGACGCCGGTGAGGATTTTCGATATCGGTTTCAGGACAGGGCCGTTCAGCCCAGTGCCACAGCCCAAATCCAGGACCTTGAGGCTGCTTTTCTGAAAACCCAGTCGGCCGAGAGCCTCTTTCAGCAGTCTCGGTCCTGCATAATCCAGTCGGGAAAGAACCGATTCGAAGTCATGTGCGAAATTGTCGAAAGTCGTCTCGACATACTGGGCCGTGCAGCGTTCAGGCGCATTCGTTTCCCTGAACGCGGCAAGCATGTGAAGGGCCACGGGATTTCCCGGCTCGGTATCACACCAGCTTTTCATGAGACGAATCGCGTCATCCTGCCGCCCGGTCTCGTAAAGGGCGAGGCCGAGCTTGATTTTCGACTTGTTCTCAACTGGATCGTAGATGATCCCCTGAGAATTGAAGTGCTTGGCCTCAATGAACCTGCCCTGGGAAGCGAACAGGGAAGCGAGCAGATAATAGGCATCCATGCATTGCGGGTTCAGCATGACGGCTTCCCGGTAAGCCTGTTCGGCCTGTTCAAACGCGCCGCCTTTTTCGAGCACGGCACCCAGATTCGTCCAGCAGAAGTAATTGTTCCGATTGAGAGACAGGGAACGGGAGAACGCTTTGGCCGCATCCTCGCTCCGTCCGAGCTTCTCGAGCACGATGCCGTGGTTGTAATGCCATTCGGCATGCGCAGCGTCGATCGCAAGGGAGGCCTCGATGAACTCGAGCGCTTCTTCGAGCCTGCCCGTCTGCTGCAGCAGGAAACCCAGGCATTGCATGATCTTGGCGGGATCGGGATGCGCTTCGAGCAGTTGCCTGTAGAGCGCTTCACTGTCGGCGTATTTTCCTTCGAGATGAAGCTGCATTGCCCGATTCAGGTCGGTCATGTCTCAAGGCTCGTTCAGGGAGTTCTCGGAAATCTACTTCAGCAATTCGTGTAGCGTCAAGACCCATTCAGGAAGATTGGAATATAATTACTATCAATTCAATTTCGGCAGCATTTCATGATACTGGACGACTTGCTTTTCAAGCAGATGTTCGAACGGCATGCCGCCGTGATGCTGTTGATCGATCCTGTGGAACTCATCATCGTCGACGCCAATTTCGCGGCGGCGGATTTCTACGGCTATATGCGGGAAGAGATGCGCGGCTTGCCGGTGAGCCGGATCAATGCGCAACCAGAATCCGAAATTTCCCCTCAAAGGGAGCAGGCGATGCGGGGAGAAAAAAACAGCTTCGTCTTCAGCCACCGGTTGGCAGACGATGCAATCCGTATCGTCGAGGTCCAGATTTCGACGATCAGTTACATGGGCAGGAAGCTGTTCTTTTCTATAGTCCACGACATCACGGAACGAAAGCGGGCCGAGGACCTGATCCGGAAGCTGGCTTTCCATGATGCCTTGACGGAACTGCCCAATCGACATCTTCTGCATGACCGCTTGTCTCAGGCGATGGCAGCCAGCAAGCGCAACGGCAGTTACGCTGCGCTGATGCTGCTCGATCTGGATAGTTTCAAGTCGCTCAACGACAGGCATGGTCATGCATTTGGCGACAAGGTGCTTGTGGAATTTTCAAAACGGCTCAAAACCTGCATGCGCGAGATCGACACCCTGGCAAGATTTGGCGGCGACGAGTTCGTCGTGATTCTTGGGCAGCTGGCAGAGGACAGGAATGATTCATTTTTGCAGGTTCAGGCTGTGGCCGAAAAAATTCGAGCCAGAATGGCGGAGCCTTATGTTCTGGAAATGGATGGGGGACAAATGCAGCGTGGCATGGTCGAATATGTCTGCACCGCGAGCATGGGCGCGGTGGTTTTTCAGGGTTGCGAAATTGCCGCAGAGAGCATTCTCAAGTGGGCTGACGAGGCAATGTATCGTGCGAAGATGGCGGGCGGCAATCAGGTTCAGTTCCATCAGTCAGAGGCATGACGCCTCATTTTTCTTCGATTGACGTGATCAACTGCCTCATCGAGTCACCTTTCCTGTCCGTCATCAGAACCTGTGCCGGCCAGTAGTAATGATCCTCGTCGAGCCAGATCTCGGTTCCCTCGACCCCCTGCTGGTGCAATTTCCTGAGGTGTATCGTTTTGATCTTCATGGTGCCTGAGAGGATTTCCTCCTCCCCGACGATCTGGTAGTCGTAGATGTCGAGCTTCCTTCCGTCGGTCGCATGGAAGCTGAATATGCCTTGCCTGGGAGGCGTATAGCCGAACTGGTAGAGGAAACTCAGCTGGTCCTGAGTCATGGGCAGCAGATCGACCTGCTTTCTGGTCCCGTTCGAGATGAGGTCGAGCTTCATGTCTTGCCAGTCGAAATCGGCTTCCTGCCTGTTCGCTTCGCTCCCTCTGGTGATGGTATAGCGGTCGGGCCTCAGGCCCACATCCGTCACTCGCCCCTCGCTCGTCTGGACTATTTCTCCCTTGACGAAAAGCGAGAAAATGCCGATCGCGCCTACCGTGCTGGTGATCTTGTAATGACCGTCATCCGAGATGTCCCAGGTCTGCACGGCCCTGCCCACCACAGCATTGTCCCTGATGACGTTGAACACGAGCTTCGCATGCATCGGCACTTCGGGTCCCTTTCTGGCCGGCTTTTCAGCGCTGGGGGCGCTTTGTGCAATCGGAGTGCTTTGCGCAACCGGGGCACTTGCGGGTTTCTTGAGTCCGGGCTGCGATTCGGGTGCTGCCGGCCGCTTCGCTTTCGGCACGGGCGGGGCGAGCGGCTTGAATTTTATTGGTTTTTCAGGCGGGACGATGCGCGCTTGAAGCGTGATCGTCTTTTTTGAGAAATCGGGCCATGAAATCTTGGGGATGAGGCCGAGCAGTAAGATGTGGATCAGGAGCGAGATCAGCAGGGCATAAATCAGGATCCTGGGGATGCGGCTCATCATTCATCAGGTATTTTTGGCGAAATCAGGGCGCCATTTCCCGTCGGACCGCCGAAAACCCGTCCGCCCTCCATCCTCAGTCTGCCTTCGATCAGCCATCGGATTGCCGCCGGGTAGATTATGTGTTCCTGAGCGAGCACACGGGCGGCAAGCGTATCTTCCGTATCGTCGTCGAGAACGGGAACAGCCGCCTGGACGATGATTGCGCCATGGTCGAGCTGGTCGGTGACGAAATGAACCGTGCAGCCGTGAATCTTGACCCCTTCCTCAAGCGCCCTTTTGTGGGTATTCGTGCCTGGGAAGGCGGGAAGGAGCGAGGGGTGGATGTTGATGAGCCTGCCCGAATAGCGTGCAACGAAGCGGCTTCCGAGAATGCGCATGAAGCCTGCGAGGACGACGTAATCGGGAGAAAAACTGTCTATTTTATCGGCGAGCGCATCGTCGAACGCTTCGCGAGTCGGGTAATTCGCGTGTTCGACGGCGCAGGTTTCGATGCCTCGCTCGCGTGCAAGGAGCAGACCTTGTGAATCGCGCCTGTTGCCGATGACGGCGGAAACGTCTAGAGGCAGGCCCGATTCCAGGATGGAAAGCATGTTGCTTCCCCGCCCGGAAATCAGGATGACGATGCGCTTCATTCGACGAAGGTCTGTGCCTGACCGGGTTCCCTGCGCCTGATTTCGCCGATCTGCCATACGCTCTCGCCCGATTCCTTCAGTAGGCGCATGGATGTTTCCGCATTTTCCCTGGATGTCACGACGACCATGCCGATGCCGCAATTGAACACCCGGTACATTTCAGCATCGAGCACATTGCCGCGGGCCTGGAGCCACGAGAAAAGCGGAGGCATGGGCCATGCATTCCTTTGCAGGGCGGCGGTCAGATTCTCCGGCAGGATGCGCGGGATGTTTTCGATGAGTCCGCCTCCCGTGATATGCGCGAGTCCTTTGGGTGCGCATTTTTCGAAAAGATTGAGTATCGATTTCACGTAGATCCGGGTCGGCGCCATGATGGCGTCGCGAAGCGGTCGCGATTCACCGGGCAGGATCATGGAAAGGTCGGTATTGTCCCGTTCGAGTATCTTCCTGATCAGCGAATAGCCGTTCGAGTGCGCACCGCTGGACGCAAGTCCGAGCACGACGTCGCCTTCCTTGATGTCCTTGCCGTCGATGATTTCGGACTTTTCCACCGCACCCACTGCGAATCCTGCAAGATCGTATTCCCCATCGGGATACATCCCGGGCATCTCCGCCGTCTCGCCTCCGATCAGCGCGCAGCCCGACATTTCACACCCTTTGGCGATGCCCTTGATGACATCGGTTGCAGCTGCGACGTCGAGCTTCCCGCATGCGAAATAATCGAGAAAGAAGAGGGGCTCGGCCCCCTGGACAAGAATGTCGTTGACGCTCATCGCGACAAGATCGATGCCGACCGTGTCGTGCTTTTCCAGCATGAAGGCGAGCCTCAGCTTGGTGCCCACGCCGTCCGTGCCGGATACCAGAACGGGTTCCCTGTATTTCCTGGAAATCTCGAAAAGCGCGCCGAATCCGCCTATGCCGGCAAGCACGCCTTCACGCATGGTTTTCAGGGCATGAGGCTTGATGTTTTCGATCAATTTGTCGCCTGCATCGATGTCTACGCCTGCGTCTTTGTATGATAGGTGGCTCACTTGGGTTCTTTCGAAGTCGAGGATGCACTAGAATAGATGCTTTGTCTTACCCACAATTTTACCGCAAGCCTGACGTCTAATGAAACAGCTGCTGCTTGAATTTCCGTCACAAAGCCCAACGCTTGCCAATTTTGTTCCCGGGGAAAACGGCGAACTGCTTTATCAGCTGCGCGAACTGGCTTCCGGGCGATCGAATGAACGCATGGTCTATCTTTGGGGGGAGTCTGGGTGCGGAAGGACGCATCTTCTTCTTGCATGCGCCGAGGCGGCTTCGGGGATTTACGTCCATTGCGAAGCCGAAACCCGATTCGAGTTCGACGTCGACTTCGTTGCGGTTGACGACGTGGGCGCCCTGGATGAAGCAGGGCAAATCGCGCTTTTCCATCTGTACAACAGACTGAAGGAAGCGGGCGGTGCGCTTCTAGTCTCCGGGGATGAGCCTCCTGCCCGATTGGACGTGAGGGAAGATCTCGCCACGAGGCTGGGATGGGGGCTCGTCTACCAGGTCCGCCCACTGCTCGACGAGGAAAAGCGTTCGGCCCTGAGTGCACATGCAAAGGACATGGGGTTCGAAATATCGGTGGAAGTGGTCGATTATTTGATGCATCATGTTCGCCGCGACCTGCCCACGCTCATGAAGATGCTCGATGCGCTCGATGAATTCTCGCGCGAGGCTAAGCGCCCGATCACGATACCCCTGCTGAAAGAAGTCATTGAAAGGATGAAATGCGACTGACCCTGTTCGACCTGGACAACACCCTGCTTGGCGGGGACAGCGACTTCGAATGGGCGCAGTTCCTGATCGAGAAGGGTGTGCTCGACCGCGAAGTTTATGATGCGAAAAATCGCAAATTCTACGAGGATTACAAGGCAGGAACGCTGGATATCAACGAATTTCTCGCCTTCCAGCTGAAACCCTTGTCCAGGCACAAGCGAACCCAGCTGGATGCCTGGCATGCCGAATTCATGGAAACCAAGGTCAGACCGATGATGCTGGATGCTGCTTTCAGGCTGGTCGCTTCCCACCGGGGAGATCTTTGCGCCATCGTGACGGCAACCAACAGCTTCGTCACGGGACCGATCGCCAGGGCCTTCGGCATCGAAAACCTGCTGGCCACCGAACCCGACACGGACGGAATCGAATTCACGGGAGGGGTTGCGGGCGTGCCCTGCTTCAGGGAGGGAAAGATCACCCGCCTTGAGGCATGGCTCGCGTCCCGTGGAGAGAACCTTGAATCCTTTGCTGAAACCCGTTTCTACAG
>JAJZPK010000097.1 GCA_021811205.1 Pseudomonadota bacterium | reverse complement strand
CGGTTCGGCCGGGCACACACCATTCTGCTGGATGACGAGCGTTTCGTCACGCTGTCCGCGGGTGCAATCCTCGCGACAGCGACCGCCGACAAGAAAATGCCGGACACGCCCGACCAGCGCCATGCCCGGTACATTTCCTATGCCGCTCTGGTCATCCTGGCGATCACGGCGATGGTCATGATTTACCTCGCGGCCACGTCATGAACGCGGGCCTTCCATGACCGACGAACCCGGCAAGCCGAAGAAGCGCAGCCCCATCTTCATCGAAGACCTGACAACGGGGCGGGTGCGAGTCACCGCGGAAGGCAAGAAGATCTTCGGCAGCCAGTTCGCGCGAGCTGGAATCAACATTGCCGAAATCCGCACCCGGGAGCAGATGAGGTGGGCGAACGAAGTCAGCATGCCCTATTTCGTCGACGACCTGATCGAGATACTGGAGATCATCGTGAAAATGGATCCCACCATGCGAGAGAAAGTGGAGGAGATAAAACGGATCTTCGGGCGGTGAAATAAAGATTCATGCATGCGGGCGCGAAGGCGTCATGTTGGCGCCAATCGTGACCTGCCATCTGGCCAGGCGTTCATCTGAGGAGTGCACGCAAAATGCGAGCTTGTATGCTCAACGACCGAATGGCATGATTTCATACCATACCATTCGATACCATCGTAAAAGGTCGCGCGGCAATATTACGCCACTTACTGCCCATCGTCGTTTCCGAAGACCAGCCATTTGAGAAGCCGCTTCGGGTTGGAGACCTGCCAGACAGGCTACGCGAACAAATCGGCCATAGCCGCCTGTGACCTGCTTCCCATGGTCGGGCAGCAATTCGCAGGTTACCTGCCTCTCTGTACTTATTGTGCTGGGCACCGAGTTTCGGCTTTCTCCTCCTTCAGCAAATATCCAATCGCAAGTTCTTTTCCATGGGTCATGCGACACAAATTGTCGCGCAATTAAGTTAATGTTCTCCCATCTCAATTGCCGGCAAGGAAAAGAATGGGAAAAGTTGGGGAGCTGGTCAGGAAATGGGCCGAAGCAAGGTGGGAAAATCCACCTGAATTGCAATGGTCGGAAGATGGCGCAAATGCCTCAATGAAAATCGCTACTTTATGTGGCGATATCGAATATGAAGCATATCTTGATCTCAGAGAAAATCCGCCATTTCTTTCCATTTACATCTACGGATCGACGCCGGTTCCTGAATCCAGGCTCTCCTATGTTCATCAAGCAATTTCACTGATCAACCCAGAACTTGATCTGGGCAATTTTGAGGTTGTGCATCGCGGAAAAAGCTGGTTCAGGTTCAGGGTGGGAATCAATCTGGAAGATGGAATGCTGTCTTCTGCCCTGTCCGACAACATCCTCGAAGAGCCGGTATCGACGATGAGACGCTTCTATCCTGCCATCATCGCCATTACTCATGCCGGCGCAGAGCCATGCAGAGCTGTCCATGATGCGTTTGGCCGTCATTACGAGCTTCCATCCGAAATTGAATCCGACTCTGAAAGGTGTGAACCCGATTCTCCGTCGTTGAAGGAATGGGCAATAGAGATGAATCGCGCAATCACCGAAGGCCAAAACAATTCCTGGGTGTTGATCGGCCACGGGGTAATAGTCGAACATACTGATCTAGACCGAGCAGAAGAGATGATTCGCCGGGTTGCATCGGTCGCTGGCATGAATTTCACGGTGATCGAAGACGAGGATGTGACGGATATACCGCTTAATAGCTTCGATCCCTTTGCTGTTCATGCGCCGATACTGGTTTACCTGAAACCCGGCGACTGGATGATTGATCCGGACAATACGGATAAAGAAAGTCTGGAAGCACTGCGCAAATTCAGGACAGGTCTAATTTCCAGAATGAACGAATTCGATTCGGCTCATCCAGTGATCTATGTCACGGCAGTGAAGGATATGGATCATGTTTGCGATTCCCTTCGACAATGCGATGCTTTCGACCGTTATTTCAGCTTGCCGGCACTGACCACCGCACAGCTCGGCCACGAATTCATCAATCTTTTCGGGAAGGAGAGCTGCGACGAGTCGGTTTCGGCTCATCCCGGCAAGGTTGGGGAGTTGCTTGAAGGGAATTTCGACAACCGCAGAATGAGGGGCATCCTGCTACGGGAAGTCGAGCGGGTCAACGCCCGTTCGGGGAGAAAGTTGCGTTTTACGGATCTCGTAAGGATCGTCATCAATGGTCCCGGCAGTTCGGACGAAGCGCCACAGGAAAATCCGTTATCATTGCAGTATGCCGCAGTTCATGAAGCGGGGCATGCCGCCGTAGCGATGCTCGATTCTGATGGCAGAAACGTTCCTGAATACTCAACGGTCATATCCAGGCGCCGTAGTGGTGGGACTGTCGTGGAATCGATGTCCTATCACTTCGAAAAGGGAGGTTTGTTCACACACGCCGATTTTGTCCGTAATGTTCGGATTGCCTTGGCCGGAAGAGCTGCAGAGGAAGTGGCTTACGGACGTGAAGGCATTACATCCGGTGCACGGGGCGATCTCGAGAACTGCGTGCGGATTGCACGAAAGGCATTTGCCCGATGGGGGTTCTCACCTGAGATAAACTTGTCTTCCTCGGACAACCTCGCCGTGGTGGTGGGGGACCCTAGCGAAAGCGAAATGCAGTACGTCGAGGAATTGATGCGCAGATTTCTCGACATGGAATACCGGAAGGTGATCGAAATCCTGAAAAATCATCGGCCGTTGCTGGATGAAATTGCTGCAAATCTGGTCGAGCGTGGGGTACTGGATCAAGGGGAGATAGAGGGGATCTATGCGGCACATTTGTAACGAAGCTGCCTGCCCCTGCATTAACAATAACGAAGAAGAAAACAACATGAAAATCCATTTCGGATTAAGGCTTGATGGCCAGAAGAGTCGGCATTTCCGCAATGCCCAAGGCGATGCGACATTGGGTCCTGTCGGCTTTTTAGCCTTGCTTGAAGGCCAACTTGGTTTGACATTCAAGCCGACGTCCCAGGCTGAACGCATCGTGCAGTACAGGCAGTGCCTGAAAAACGCGGATAACGGACGACGGTTCTACAGCGTGTCTTTCGGGACAGATGAAGTGGGAACTGCGGAGCGACTTCTTGGCTGGCGAGACACCTGGTATGAATCTGGATGGGATGGCTGTTTTGCTGAAGAAGTGCAAGGACGTCTGCGTGACATGGCTGATGTCGAAGTTGAAGCCAGGAAAAAGGTGGAGTCCTTCGAACTCGCTCCTTCCATGGGGGAACGACTTGCCGACATTCTTGGAAAAATGGATTTCAGGCGCCCGGCAATCGAAAGCATCTTCCTGAATGAACCCTTGTCCTCGTATTCCATGGCATGGCAAAAGGTGTTGGCAAAACTCGGCTGTCTAGAGGTCGAACTCAATGCCTCGGCCAGCAAGGATTCATTTCTTTACCGGTTGCAATCATCTCTAATGGCATCACAGAACGGCCAGCAGCATGAGAAAACTGAATGGGTAAACGATGGCAGCGTTACAATCGTCCGGGCTGAGACCCCATTTACTGCAACGAGATGGATAGCAGAGCAAGTTCGGGGCAATCCTGATTCACTGATCTTGTGCGAAAGCGGTGGTGAATTGCTTGACGGCAGCTTCAAGGCTGCCGACATACCAAGACTCGGATTTTCGGAAAACAGCGCATATCGCCCTGCGCTTCAATTACTACCCCTCGGCGTCAAACTACTCTGGGGACCACTGAATTTCAATGCCCTGATCGAGTTCTTGACGCATCCCTATTGCCCTATCTCCGGCCTGGCGAGGTTCGATCTGGCCGAACTCCTGTCAGGTACGCCTGGCATAGGCGGGGAGAAATGGAAGGCTGCTTTGGATGCACTCAAGGAGAAATTCCATGGGGAAAACGCGAACGATCAATATCAACACACCCTTGATCAGATCGCATTCTGGATAGAACGAATCCGTCATGAACCACGTGAGGGTGCGCCTGTTTTAGACGTTGTTTCGATGGCGCAAGAGCTTGCGGCATTTTTCAGGTGGAAGATCGATCGCAGCGAATATGGCAACATCGCGGAAATCAGCGCCCTGAATGCAGGTATGGCGCAGTGCATGGCGCTTGCGTCCAACCTAGGGAGCCTTGGCGATAAGCGTATAGCGCAAGTGCAACTGGAAAAGCAGATCTCACAAGCAACTGCCCAGGGTCACGCCAATCCATACCTGTATCCAGAGGCTGGATGCTCATTGTCTGCAACCGATCCGCGGGAGATTGTCGATCCTTGCGATCAGGTAATTTGGTGGCAACGCCGTCCGCCCCGTATCCCATCGTCCTATCCCTGGTTCCAGGAAGAAATGACGCACCTGAGGAAATCAGGCGTAGATCTCCCTCAGATGGATGATTTGCTGAAATGGCAGTCTCAGAGCTGGCTGAGGCCAGTTCTCGCGGCAAAAAACCGTCTCGTCCTGGTACTCCCTTCCGAGGGAGATGAACACCATCCACTATGGCTGATGATCAAGTCGCTGATGAAGGACATCCCGCTCGAATCCATCGAAAGGCTTCTGGAAAATGGAAAGGAAGGCATGCAAGCGGTTGACTGCAAGCTGCTTCCGGAACCCCGGCGCTGGTGGCATATCGAGCCAGGACTGGCACTTGCGAACCCTCCAGAAAAATATTCCCATTCCAGTCTCAATCTGTTCCTGAATGATCCCGCCCGTTGGGTCATGCAGTACCCGGCGAGGCTCGGATCATCCAGCCTGCTTTCGGTAGCGGACGGTCCACGGCTTTATGGATTGCTCGCACACCGGGCTGCGGAATGGCTGCTCAACATGCCCGGTGCCTTGCAATACAAGAACAGGGAAATTGAGGGATGGTTCGAAGCCAATTTCGAAAAATTGGTCGAACAAGAAGGCGCGGTGCTCAACATGCCGGGTCGGCGGGCCGAAAAGGAACGTGTACGCAATACCATTTTCCGAGCGGTGACCGAACTAGTGCGTCATCTGCGGGAAGCAAATACAGTTAAGGTGGAAACCGAAAAATGGCTCGAAGGCAGCTTCGAAGGCGGACGTCTCCAAGGGAGTGCCGACATCGTTGTAGAGACTAAAGCGACGACTGCCATCATTGACATGAAATGGGGCGCATCCAATCATGTGAAAAAGCTACGCTCCAACACCGCGCTACAGCTCGCCATTTACGCTGAACTGACGCGACAGGCGAAGGGAGTATGGTCTAAGGCGGGATATTTCATCCTCAGCAAGCAGAAGCTGCACATGGCTGACAACGATGTGTTCAAGAATGCCGTTGTCGAGCCAAGCGAAGAAGGACTTCCTCATCTTTGGCAGCACTTCTTGAAATCCTGGAGGATGCGATTGGATAAGCTCGCAAATGGCGACATCGAGGTAACTTCCGGACTCGACGAGAAAGAGATTGGTGGTCATCCCGAGGATGGGCTTCCATTCGAAAAGCTGGATGATCGCTACAACGAGTATTTATTCCTTACCGGATGGGGGAGAAGCTGATGAGGGGTGATATACAGTTCATCGCCGCCGGTGCCGGAAGCGGAAAGACTACCAAGCTTACAGGCATACTTTATGACACACTATTATTGAAAGAAGCACGCCCATCCGGCGTGATCGCAACAACCTTCACCAAGATGGCAGCCTCTGAGCTGCGAGAGCGGGTGAGGGAGAAACTGCTTGAGGAAAATCGCTTCGATCTGGCTTCAAGCATAGGCGAGGCAAGAATTGGCACGGTCAACAGCGTATGCGGTGGGCTTCTCGAACGCTTCGCCTTCGAAATGGGTCTTTCTCCGGCGCAGCAGGTTCTTGAGGAAGAACCGGCGGGATCATTGCTTCGCGAGGCAATCGATGAAGCTTGCGGTGACGAGATCATCTCAAGAATTGAAAAATCGGCACGGCGATTGGATGTGGAAGATTGGCAGAGTGTACTGCGCGACGTTGTGAATGCTGCACGCGCCAATGCCGTCGAGCCTGCTAATTTGAGCAAATTTGCAGCAAGGAATGCCGAATCGCTGTTTTCACACTTTCCCGGAGTTTCCAGCGAAAATCCCGACAGTGATCTTCTCTCGGCGATCGATCTGGCTCTTCCCGTGCTGAAAGCTGCACAGGCGGAGAAGTTTACCGATACCACCAAGAAATACGAGGAACTGCTGTATGAAATGAAATCCGCGATCGTAAACGGCTTCGCGGCCTGGAGCCAGTGGGTCAAGCTGTCCAAGGAAAAGCCGGCCGCCAACCCCAACAAGGAACCGGAAATCCAGAATGTCAGGAACATGGCTGCGCGATATGCCATGCATTCCAGGTTCAGAGAGGATATCGAGTCTTTTGTCTCCGATCTTTTTGGCTTGGCTGAATTGGCGCTCGAACGTTATGCCGAGCGCAAGCGGGAAATGGGTGTAGTGGATTTCGTGGACCAGGAGACGCTTCTGCTCGAAGCGCTGGACGATCCGACAGTTGCAGGCGCTCTGGAAGAGGAAATCGACCTCTTGATGGTGGATGAATTCCAGGACACGAGCCCAATCCAGCTTGCGCTCTTCATGAAGCTTTCCACTTATGCCAGGAAGACGTATTGGGTCGGGGACATGAAGCAGGCGATCTACGGATTTCGTGGCAGCGATACCCGGCTCATGCAGGCAGTATCAGACAGCCTGGATGAAGTCGAAGATGATGTAGCCGTGGGTGATTCGGATGGCATCCCCATCATCAGGGCCTATTTCGGAAGCCACAGCCAGCGGAAAAGGCGGCTTCTGTATTCATGGCGTTCGAGACCATTCCTCGTAAATCTGGTCAATGAAGCCTTTTCTGTCGCCTTTGCAGACACGATGGGAAGGGACGATGTGGTGCTCGAAACAAAGCGTGAAGAACTATTGCCTGAGATACCTGCATTTGCCAACTGGATTCTGGCCGGAAAAAATGCCGAACAGCGATACCAGTCACTGGCTGCCGAAATTGGCAGCCTGGTGTCCTCCGCCTATTCCGTTGTCGACAAAAGAACCAGATTGCCACGTCCTGCAACCTATGGAGACATCGCGATATTGAGCAGGTCGAATGACGGGGTGACAAAAATCGCGAGGGCGCTGAAGAAAGCTGGCATACCGGCAGCGACAACCCAGCCCGGGCTTTTGCTCGCTCCCGAATGCGTTCTGGCGATGGCCTGCCTAAGGCGTCTGAGCGACCGTGCCGATACCCTGGCTTCGGCGGAAATCATATCGCTTGCCGACAGCTGCGAGCCGGAAGAATGGCTTCAGGACAGGCTGCATTACATGTCCTCCGGCGGACGGGGAATGGACTGGCGTGAAACGGGGGAGAATCCCCATCCCGTTCTTGCCATCATTGCCAGCCTGAGACAGCGCCTTCCAGTGCTTTCCCCAAGGGAAGCGCTGGAGACAGTGATCGTCGAATGCGGGCTTCCTGGTATCGTCATGAAATGGCAGCGCGACCCCGATCTCGCGAGGGCGAGACTCGCCAATCTCCAAGGGCTGACAGGCATGGCGGAAAAGTACGAAGATGGATGCAGGAGCCGAGGAGACTCGGCCACTCTGACCGGCCTTTTGCTCTGGATGGATGCGCAGCGCGGTCTGGATCTCGACATGATCTCGGAGCCCGCCATTGATGCGGTTCGGGTCATGACCCATCACGCCGCAAAAGGGCTTGAATGGCCGATCGTGGTGCTTATGGATCTGAAAAAGCCCCCTCGCAGCCGGCTGTGGTCAGTGAGCGTACTGACGGACGGAGAATCCATCGACCCCAAAGCCCCCCTGAAAAACAGATTCATCCATTTCTGGCCCTTTCCTTTCGGCAAGCAGTCTTCGGGCATAGGTCTCATCCAGGATATCGAGTCGGGTGAGATTGCGAAGAAATTCATGAAGGACGCGGAGGAGGAGGAAAAGAGACTGCTCTACGTCAGCATGACGAGGGCGCGGGACTACCTCGTCCTCGCCCTGGAAAAGGAAACAGGGTGGCTCGACGGACTCGGCTCGCCTTGGCTCAAGCTCGAAAAAGATGCCGATTTTCTGGATCTTCCGAACGGCGAACGTATTGCGGTGAGCTACAGGGAGCTCGAATTGCCAGAAGAAGCAGTGGCTTTCAAAGAAACATCGAAGGATGTGCACTGGTATGCGGATCCGTCAGTACGCAGGCAATACGAGCGGCTTGTCTTCAATCCCTCTTCATCGAGCGCATCGAAAGGGAAAATCATCGAGACGGTGAAGATCGGGGAGCGCATTGCGCTCTCCAGGGTGAATGACATGGGGGTTCTCGGCAATTCGATACATGCCTGCATCGCTGCCTCGGTGACTGACTTGTCAAATCCGCCTGACATCGGGGAGACGGATTCGATCCTGAAGAGGATGGGCGTTAACGGTTGGCTCGATCCAGCCGAACTGTACAGGCAGATTCAGGCTTTCATTGCATGGATTTCTACCCGCTGGCCGGAATGCCAGCTTTTTGCCGAATATCCTGTCCGGGCCTTGCGCGACAACGGCCAGGTGATTGACGGTCGGATCGATCTGCTTCTTCGCGCAGACAAGGGCTGGATTCTTTTCGACCATAAATCGAACCCTGGCGGTCAGGATCGCTGGGAGAATGTTGTCCAGGAACATTCGGGGCAGCTTGCGGCATATAGGCAGGCGATTGCTAGCGCGACAGGCGAGAAGGTGCTGGAGTCATGGCTATTCCTGCCTGTGGCCGGTAGTGCAATCAGAATTCACTAGATATTACAGGGTGTTGTAGAAATCGATTGCGCGCATGAGCCGGAAGTCAGGATAATATTTCGGATAACTCAAATGAATGTTTAGTAATGACGGGGGTGGGTATGGCACTGAAACAAGATTTGCGTAGAAAAACGCCTGACTGGCTAGCCAGACTGGATCCAGCAAGGCTTGAATCAGCGGAATTCCCTCTGGCGGACATTCTGAAAAACTCCCTGTATTATCCGGCCGC
>JAJZPK010000096.1 GCA_021811205.1 Pseudomonadota bacterium | reverse complement strand
CACCCATACTCAAGCAACGAGCGTGCCATGCTGCCGTGTATTTATCATCCTATTGAATTTATAGGGATATTTAAATAATTTTCGAAAAACCGGAACATTTGCGTGGATGTTGCAAAACCCACAACACTGTAGGGAATATTGCAAACATCCTGCACAAAACAGGGTAAAACCCCATGGAACGAATTTTGCAGCACAAAACGCACCAGATACCTTAATAGGGGGCAACATGCAGATCGGTGTAGAAAGCTACAGGGCAGTCGACAACAAACGGGTATTCGTCGTCGATCACGACGAAATCACGCGGGCAGCCCTGCAATTCATGCTCCATGATGAAAACGAAACGCACGAGATTCCCACGCTGGAAGCCGCGCTGGAAAAGAGCGTCGACTGGAAGCCGGACCTCCTGATTCTGGGGATTGCCGTGATCGCAGAAAAGGGACATGACGTTCTCTCCATGCTCAAATCGAAAATCCCAGATCTTTCCATCATGGTCGTCACTGAAGCCCGCGACCTGCCGCTCGCCATCACCTGCCTGAAGTCGGGCGCAGACGATCTTGTCGCCAAACCGCTGACCATCGAGATCGTGAGAGCGAAAGTCGACAAGCTGCTGGGGCGCTGATGGCAACCGTGGTGTTTTTCGAAAAGCCGGGATGCATCAACAATGCGCGGCAGAAAAAGCTGCTCGCCGCATCAGGGCATACCGTGATCGCAAAAAGCATCCTGACCCATCCGTGGACAGCCGAATCGCTCCTGCCCTTTTTCTCATCCAAACCGGTCAGCGACTGGTTCAATCGAGCGTCCCCCAGGGTGAAATCCGGCGAAATTGCACCTGAAAAGGTAACGGCAAGGAATGCGATCGAACTCATGCTGAAGGATCCTCTCCTCATCAGGCGCCCTCTTCTCGAAGTGAGCGGCCAGTTTGATGCCGGGTTCGATCAGAACAGGATAGCCGCCTGGATAGGCCTGTCCTCCAGCCTGGAAAACGCGGAAGACTGTCAGAGAAAAGAATGAGCGTACTGTCCTACCACGAGCGCACGAAACACAGGCTCGACCGCTATGCAAGCGGGCCGGAGACGCTCGACTGGTCCATGCAGCCGGATTCCTTCAGGAAATATTCGGGCACGAAACGCACCCTTCTGCCCCTGTCCTCCGCGGACGTGGACTCGCCTTCGCTGGACTCCATCGGCACGCTGCTCAGGCTTTCAATGGCCATTTCCGCCTGGAAGGAATACGGACCGGACAAATGGGCCGTGCGCTGCAACCCGTCGAGCGGCAATCTCCATCCCACCGAATGCTATGTCATCAGTCTGGGCATCCCGGGAATGGAAGACGGACTCTACCATTACAGCGTCCGCGAGCATTGCCTGGAATTGCGCTGCGGCATTTCATGGGAAGGAGAAGCCAGGCTTTTCGTGGGCCTCTCGACCATCCACTGGCGAGAGGCGTGGAAATACGGGGAGCGCGCCTTCCGTTATTGCCAGCTCGACGTCGGGCACGCCTTGGGCGCGCTCGCCTATGCGGCATCGACCTTCGGATGGCAGATCGAATTGATCGATGCGCCAAGAAATATCCTGGGCACGGAACGGAAAGCAGACTTCGCGAACGCGGAACATGAGGAATTCGAACTGCTGGTCGAAATCGACCCCGGGGAAGATCCAAGGGAATTTCCCCTGTTCGGCATGGGCGAATGGGCAGGGCAAGCGAACCTGCTCGATCCCCATCCGATGTATGCCTGGCCCATCATCGATGAAACCGCAATCCTCACCCGGAAACAAGGCAGCCTGCCTGCTTCAGGCAAAAAGGAGGCGATCCGGGCTGCGCCCGATATGGCGAACATCCTCCTGCAAAGGCGCAGCGCCCAGCAGTTCGACCCACCCCACGTCATGAAGCTTGAAACCTTCATGGGCATGGTGGAAGCGCTTTCGATAGACCATGCATTGCCGTGGAGCGTGTGGGGTTTCGTACCTCGTGTGCATCCCGTTTTTTTCATCCACAGGGTCGAGGGCCTCGAACCCGGACTTTACGTTCTCCCGAGAAGCGAAGACTCGACCGATGCCTTGAAAACAGGCATGAAGCAGGATTTTCTGTGGGAGAAGACAGGGGCGCTTTTTCTTCTCGCGCGCGCAGACTGCAGGAAAATCGCCCGAATCATCAGCTGCCATCAGGCGATTGCATCGAACAGCTGCTTTTCGCTGGGCATGCTGGCCGAGTTCGGGAATGTCGTCTCGACCGATCCGTGGCGCTATCGCCAGCTGCACTGGGAAGCCGGCCTGATCGGCCATGTCCTCTATCTGGAAGCCGAAAAGGCCGGACTCAGGGGGACGGGAATAGGCTGCTTCTTCGACGACGCCTTCCACGAACTGCTCGGCATCGAGAACGATGCGTTCCAGTCCATCTACCATTTCACCGTCGGCCTGCCGGTGACGGACACAAGGATCGCAACGCTCCCGCCTTACCCGGAAAGGAACTGAAATGGAAAGATCCGTCACGAGAATCTGTGTCGACGAAATGGAAGCGCTGCTGCAAAAGCCCGGTCTTCTCCTCATCGACGTGAGGGACGAGTCATCGTTCCTGAAGGAGCATATCGAACCTGCGACCCACGCGGATGGCGCGCGGCTTGAGAAGCTCATCATGCAGCTCCCGAAATCCACGCCCATCCTCCTGTATTGCTACCACGGCAAGGCCAGCCTGATCCACGGGCAAACGTTCGTAGACTTCGGATTCTCTGAAGTCTACAGCCTCAACGGCGGCTTTGAGGGATGGAAGCATCTCGAAGGCGGCAGGACGGGGCTTGAAAAATGGCTCGCCGACCACCGCTTTTCCTCGATCGACTCGACTCTCCCGGGCCACATCACGCCGCTCATGCATGCCGCCCGCCTGGGGGATGCGCCTATCGCCGTCGAACTTCTGCTCTCGGGCGCTGCAGTCGATGCCAGAAACAGCGATGGGAACCACGCGCTCTGGTTCGCCTGCTACAGCGAAAGCCTGGAAATCCTGGACCTCCTCATCGCCGCCGGAACAAACCTGAACAACATGAACGACAACGGTTCGACCTGCCTCATGTACGCCGCGTCCAGCGGAAAGGACATTGTCGTGAAGAAGCTTCTGGATGGGGGCGCGGACAAGGATATCGCCAATCTCGACGATTTCACCGCACTCGACATGGCCTCCAGCCTCGGATGTCTCGAATTGCTGCGCGGAAGGAAATTATTTTGCTGAAATTCTGTAGACCTGGGCGAAACGGGAGTGCTCCGTGATGCCGAAATCTCCGGGCGCATACTGCATGAGCCAATCGCCGGGTTCTCCCGACAGCATGTCGCCGCCTTCGCTTCTCGCGATGCTGAAAGGGACCTTCATCTGCTTGGCGAGCACGGGGACCGGCCTGTTTCTGTACGGTCCGTCTTCCCCGTTCCGGACAGGGGAGACCGCTTCGTACCTGGAATCGAACCGCTCGCGCGAGACGCTCCAGCGGCTGCCTGTGGAACCCGTGATCAATGCGTCGCCCGCAAGATATCGGTTCGGCCCTTCCAGGGAGACCAGTTCTCCCTCCTGCCTCGCGAATGCCACCTGGACGACTTCGTCCTTGACGTACCAGCGGGCGTCAGGATCGAAGCGCAGGTCGATGTTCTTCAATTCGATCATGCCGCCAAGTGTATTACATTTTCAGGAGCATCGGCATGGCGCATGAAAAAGAGCACTATTTTCTGACCTACAGCGGGGCGGGACTGCCGCTCAAGCTGGTTTCCGAACTGGATGCGGATGCGATACGCAACCGCAACACCTATTTTTCTGCAATTTACGACGAATCGGGCCGCATCGCCATTTGCAGGAAGATCGTCTACGGCGAGGTGGAGTTCGAGCACCGTTACGCTTACGACGAAAAGGGCGCGCTCACGTGCGCCGAGATCAAAGAAGAAGAAGAGACCCGAACGATCCAATTTTGAAAGGAAGACAGCATGCCCATCTACGACTACCAATGCCGCGAATGCGAAACCGTTTTTGACAAGCTCGTGATGAGCTCGACGGTCGTGACCTGCCCGAAATGCGGGAGCGGAAATCTGGAAAAACTCGTCTCGAAGCCGGCGCCGGCCAGCCAGAGCGCCGGGATCATAAGGAGCGCTCGAGCGCAGGCGGCCAAGGAAGGCCATTTCAGCAATTACAAATCATCCGAAAAGCCGCGCACCTGAACTTGGAAGGACAAAACCATGAGCGACATTCTTGAACACAACCGGGTCATTCTGTGTCATTTCGACACTTACAGCGCAGCGTCCCTGTATGCGCGGTACGGTTCCAGCGTGCTGGTGCCTTCGCCCTTGCCTGAAGGGGCCGCGCCCGCCTCGCCACCCCAGGACATATCGGAAAACCATGAACCCGAAAAAGTGAAGGAAGCCATCTGTTCGCGCTACGGACTGGATCCTGCCGTGGTGAACCTGGCCGAAGGATTTGATGAGTGGATGGAAGGCGGCAATGGCCCGATCCGCATCCATCTCGCCAAATTCATCGCCCTGGATCCTCCCAAGGAGGAAATCGCTGCCAGCGGCGGAACGATGAAACCCATCAGCGAGATGCGCGGCATCCCGATGGCCGAACTGAGCCTGCTGCGGTCCGCCTTCAATCTCGTCATGAGCGGGGGCTGAGTACCCTTCAGAACCCGTCGCGGGCGCTCCTCCAGGAATAGCCCCTCATTAACTCAGGCCGCGAGTTTTTCTGAAACCAAGCTGCCGACGAATTCGGAAAGCGGAATATCCAGTCTCTGAATGTTCTGCTCCCTCATGAAGCGCTCTTCGTTTCTCGTCAGCTCTCCCGGCAGTACGGCCCAGTGACTGCTTGACGAACGCTTCATGATCTGGCGCGCGAAGGTGCGCTCGAGCTGGTTCCTGAAACGGCATCCCAGGAAAAGGAAATGCCGTCCCGAGCGCAACTGCTTCACCACTTCGGGAATCGGTGTCTGGATGTCTATTTCCGTCATGACTTCGACGAAATCGGTGTCCGAAACCAGGAAATTCTGATCGGGTGCAATCGAGCCCAGCGGCTTGTAGAGCACGGTTCCCCAGGTTTCAGCCTCGAAATCGTCGCCCTGATCACCTTCCGGCCGGTAATAATGCACCCAGGTGCCGAAATGCTCCGACTGGCTCACCCCCTGGATCTGCCCCCAGTCCGCTCTCGGCTGAAGCGCCCACTGCATGGAATTGTCGTACCAGGTATCGACGATCAGGAGCGGCTCCTTGGGAAGCGATGCGAGATAATGATGCAAGCTGGAAGGCTCGACCTTGCCCTTGAATGCTTCGGAGATGATTCCGGTCAAGGTCTTCCTGTGCTTGAAGTTCTCGACGAATTGCGCTGCCGCGGTCAGATTCTTCCTTACCTTGTGGGGAACGGAAGCCTTCCCGGTCAGGATTTCGACCAGTTCTTCAGGCGATTTCGGCACCGGACAGCTGGGCGAGAGATCAAGCACGCCCGGCCCCAGATAGGGGATGACTTCGCCCGCCTCCAGTTTTCGCCTGATCTCTTCGACTATGTCCATGGCCCTCTCCTAGACGAAGGTCAGAATTTCGACGGTGACGTTCTCGTTGCCGAGTATTGCCTGACAGGCGAGACGCGACTTGGAACCCACACCGACGATCGTGTCGAGTTTCTCGTTCTCCAGGCGCTGGATCCTGGATATGCTCTTCCTGCCTTCCGTCACGAAAATATGGCACGAACCGCAATCCGCCTTGCCTTCGCATTTGTGATTGATATCCTCGCCGGACGAAAGGATTGCCTGGAGAATGCTCATTCCCTCGGCGGCCTGAACTTGTTTGCCTGACGGCATGATGGTCAATACTGGCATTGCTTTGCTCCTTGGTGGTTTATTTATAGATATATGGCGGAACCCGCCCCAATATTGAGCGAAGCGTCCTTCGCGGTCTTCACGATGAAGCCGACCTGGTCTTCGCTCAAATGTCCGTGGAAAGGCAGCGCGAGCGATCTGTCCGCCACCTTTTCCGTCACGAAGAAATTTCCCTTGCGGTAGCCGAGCCCATGATAGAAAGGCTGCAGATGCATGGGCTGGCAGTAGGCTGCAGACTCGATCTCCTCGGTATGCAGATCCGTCACGATCGCGTCCCTGCTGCTTTTCGAGAAGCGGGTCCCGAGATGCACGACATAAAGGAACCAGTGCACTTCATCGACATCAGGCGCGATGTAAGGATCCTTGATGCCCTCGAACGAGCGAATGTGGTCGAAATAATAATCCTCGACGTTCTTGCGCCGCGCCAGTATCTCGTCGATGCGCTCGAGCTGGGCGAGACCCAGCGACGCTGAAAGATCGCTCATGCCGCACTGCCAGGGAAGCATCGCGCCTGTCACGACCGAAAAGCGTTCGTCCAGCCGCCTGTTCCTGAGTTGCCTTGCGCGTCTCGCGAGATCAGCGTCGTCCGTCACCAGCATCCCCCCTTCGCCGCAGACAAGCGGTCCTGGCTGGGAGAAATCGAAAATCGAGAAATCGCCGAAGCTTCCGACTGCCCTTCCCTTGTAGGTTGATGCGATTGCCTCGGTCGAATCCTCGATCAGGAGCAGATTGTTGCGTTTCGCTATTTCGCGGAACGTATCCCAGGGTGCCGGGTGGCCGTTGACGTTCCCTGCGATGATGGCGCTCGTTTTCGGAGTGACCCTGGCTTCCACCTTGGAAGGATCGAGCGTCCCGGCCCAGTAGTCGATATCGGAAAACACCGGTTTTGCGCCGCACAGCGCAACGGCATGGGCGACCTGATGCCATGAATAGGGAGATACGATCACCTCCATGTCTTCCCCGATTCCGCTTGCCTTGAGTCCAAGGAGCAGCGCCATGGTGCCGCTTTGCACGGCGACCGCGTGACGCCTCCCGACATAGGCGGCGAAAGCCGACTCGAAGGCCTCGACTTCAGGTCCCTGGCTCAGCCTCGGAGACTTCAATGTGGCCGAAACGACGTCGAGTTCGAAAAGGCTGATGTCGGGATCAGACAACGGAATCATTTTTTCTTCTCCACCACCACTACGCCGGTCGCAACACCCGCATCGTTCGTGATCTTCACGCAATGCTCCCTTCCGTCCACGAGATACAGGTCGAATCCTGCAGTCGATTTGATAGGGGTCTCATCGCGCATGTCGAGTGCATCGCAGCGAATGATCGATATCCCGGGAAACTGCTTCCTGAATTCCGGAACCAGCGCGCTTCTGTCTGCGCAGCTATCCAGGAAACCGCCGATCTGATCGACATCGAGCGCCATTTCAGCCTCCGCTCTTTCTGGCTTCCACCGTGATGGGAAGCTTCGTGTCAGCACTCATTTCGGGAAGCTCGAGCACCCAGCCGTTGGCCAGCGTCACGGATCCGCCCCAGAGCGTTTCCTTTTCCATGGAAACGACCGGCTCTTCCAGATCCTTCTTCGGCACATAGGCTGAAAGTACGCCTGCTGCGTCTCTGCGGATCATTACCTTCATTGCATTCTCCTTTTCTCAACCAAGCCGGGCAGGATGCCCAGCAATTTCTCTATATCCTCGTCCTGCGTGTATCGGCTGAGCGAGAAACGCACCGCTGATCCTGCCTGAGCCCCCATCGCGCGCAGCACGTGGGAAGGTTCGCTGCCGCCTGCCGTGCAGGCCGCGCCGCTCGATGCATAGATGCCTTCCCTGTCAAGGTCTGTCAGGATCGCTTCGCTTTCGATGTTTCCAAAACTCACATTCGACGTATTGCCTACCCGGTCCGCGCCAACCCCGTTGATGCGCGCAATGCCGATTTGCGCCAAAACGCCTTCTTCGAGCTTGTTGCGCAAGGCCGAGATTCTGCCGACATCAGCCTCCATGGCCAGCCTGCATGCGGCTGCCAGCGCAGCGATTCCCGGCAGGTTTTCCGTACCCCCACGCCGCCCTCTTTCCTGGTGCCCGAAAAAGAGCGGCGGCAACTTGACCCCTTTTCTCACGAACAGCGAGCCCATTCCTTTCGGCGCATGCATCTTGTGCCCCGAAAAAGAGAGAAAATCGACGGGCACGCTCGACAGATCGATCTTCACCTTCCCGGCTGCCTGCACCGCATCAGTGTGGAACAGGCATCCCTTCGATTTGGCGATTTTCGCTGCCGCCTCGATCGGAAAAATCACGCCCGTTTCGTTGTTCGCCCACATCAGGGATGCAATCGCCGTCTCGTCCGTGATGCTCTTTTCAAATGCATCGAGATCCAGCCTGCCTTCTTCGTCGACGTCCAGCCTCGTCACCCGGCAGCCCTGATTTTCGAGATGAGCAACCAGCGATAGCGTCGAAGGATGCTCGACCCGGCTCGTCACCACATGCCGCTTTTCGGGGTGCATTGCGCATGCACCGAGGATCGCCATATGGTTGCCTTCCGTTCCCGAGCTGGTGAATACCATCTCCTGGGGAGAGGCTGAAAACAGCGCGGCTACTTGAGCGCGCGCATCCATCAGCCTTTTCTTCGCAGCCTGCCCATAGACATGGGTGCTGGAAGGATTGCCGAAGTCTTCCATGCATTCGAGCAAGGCTTGTACGCACTCCTTCGCCACCTGCGTCGTCGCATTGCTGTCCAGATAGATGCTCACTGCCAGAACCTCCTGTCGGTATCCCGATTCAGTTCATCGAGCGCCCTCTGCAGCGTGTCGTATTCGGCATAGAGCTGCCACCGATCCTGTTCGTGCTCCTTGCTGTAGAGGCGCCATGCGCCTTCCGCATACTCGAGCCTCGCAATGTCTATCGTTCCGCCCGACTTGTCGATATTGCGCGAGCAGCATGGGCTTTTGATCTCGTACCCGTTCGCGATGGCTGCCACTTCCGGCGAAACGTATCGGTAGCGACACCTTTCGGAGATCTTGCGAAGGATGCGCCTGAGATCGAATTCATTGGGATGCGGGCAGTTCTGCAAGCCATCCTCCGACCTATAAAGGGGAGATTTCCTCCTCAAGGCATCCC